>JBEBHT010000368.1:0-4252 GCA_040081135.1 Lacibacter sp.
GGTTTGTTTCTTATAATAGGTTTGTTTCTATTGTGAAACTCAGTTGTCTTTCTTCAGACTGAATAAGCTGTCAGCAAATTCATGTTTGTCAAATACCAGGAGGTCTTCCACTTTCTCTCCTACACCAATGAACTTTACAGGAATCTTAAACTGATGTGCAATTGCAAGTACCACTCCACCCTTCGCTGTTCCATCTAATTTTGTAATGACTAATCCTGTTACATCTGTAACCGCTGTAAATTGTTTTGCCTGTTCAATGGCGTTCTGGCCGGTTGATCCATCAAGCACAAGTAACACATCATGTGGCGCTTCAGGAATTACTTTCTGAATCACCCGTTTGATTTTACTCAACTCCTCCATTAAATGTGTTTTAGTATGAAGACGTCCGGCAGTATCAATGATCAGCACATCAATATCTTTTGCAACAGCACTGCTTACTGCATCAAATGCAACAGAAGCAGGATCGCTTCCCATTTCTCTTTTTACGATTGGCACACCGGCACGTTCACTCCAAATCGTTAACTGATCAACAGCTGCAGCACGGAATGTATCAGCTGCTCCCAGCATAACTTTTTTTCCTGCCTGTGTAAAATGATGTGCAAGCTTCCCGATAGTTGTTGTTTTTCCAACACCGTTTACTCCCACAATCATAATTACAAAAGGCCTTTTACCCGCAGGCAAATCAAAGTTTGAATAAGTTGTGTCAGCAGGTGCATCAACCAGGATGTTTTCAATTTCCTGCTGAAGTATTGAATTGAGTTCACTCGTACTAATAAACTTATCCTTTGCAACTCTTGCTTCAATACGTTCAATGATTTCAACAGTTGTTTCAATACCAACATCAGCACTTACCAGAGCTTCTTCCAGGTTATCCAATACATCTGCATCAACTGTACTCTTTCCTGCAACAGCTCTTGCTATCTTACCTAGGAAGCCTTCCTTGGTTTTTTCCAAACCCTGGTCAAGGCTTTCCTTTTCTTTTTTACCAAACAGCTTTCTAAAAAATCCCATTGCTTCGTTTTTTTCTTTACAATATTACAATGATACCGGTAATGTATAAAAACAACAAAGCCGTTCCACATTTTCGTTTGGAACAGCTTTGAATATACTGATCAGGTATAAGTTATTTTTGAGCGAGGAAATCTTTCACTTTCTCTTTGTGCACAATTGCTTCTTTGAAAGTGTAAGCACCTGATTTAGGACTGCGTACAGCCTTAATTACTTTACTCCAGTTCTTTGCTTCTGCTGCGGCTTTCTGATCTTTTGTCTTAATCGCCGTTTTTGCTGCTTTTGCCATTTTACAAAATCATTTAAACATTACATGAATGCGACACAGGGATTACTTAATCTCTTTGTGTACAGTTACTTTCTTGAGAATCGGGTTGAACTTTTTCAACTCCATACGCTCAGGTGTGTTCTTTTTATTCTTTGTGGTAATATAACGGCTTGTACCAGCTTTACCCGAAGTTTTATGCTCTGTACACTCCAAAATTACCTGAACACGGTTACCTTTCTTTGCCATTGTAGCTCGATTTAGATATTCTTATTAAATATGTTCTCCTTTCGCTCTTAATTCCTTCACCACATTGTACAATCCTCTTTTGTTGATTGTACGGATTGCTTCAGTAGATACTTTGAGCGTAACCCATTTATCTTCTTCAGCCAGGAAAAAACGCTTGGTTTGCAGGTTAGGCAAAAAGCGGCGTTTGGTTTTAATATTCGAGTGAGATACCTTATTTCCACCTATCGGCACCTTTCCAGTAAGCTGACATACTCTTGCCATGATACAAATTTTTTGGACGGCAAAGGTAGGAGAATTCGGCTTAAATTCTGAAATATAATCGCATTTTCTTTCAACTTTCCTGAGCCCCTTCTTTCACCAGTGCAAAAATCTCACTTAATTGCATAGGTTTGCCCTTAAAATCAAGATTTTCATGGCAGATCACTCTGTAACCACCCGTTTTATTGGCGGAATGACTTTTCACAGTCAACTCGATAACCACACAATTATTATTGATACCCCCGAAGATGACGGAGGAAATGACCTTGGACCTCGGCCCAAAAAGCTGATGCTATCCTCCCTGGCAGGTTGTACTGGAATTGATGTGGTATCAATGCTCAACAAAATGAGGGTTGTTTTCAGTGATTTCAGTATGGACGTTGACGCTAATCTTACGAAAGAAACCCCGAAAACATATGACTGGGTAAAGATTACTTACCGCATCAGCGTAAAGGAAGAAGACCAGGATAAGGTACGCAGGGCAGTTAAGATGTCGAAAGAACAATATTGTGGTGTAAGTGCCATGTTTGAAAAATTCGCTGAGTTGGAATATGAGATTGTTTTCCTTTAATTCTCAAGTCTGAACAATTTATCTGTTGTTGAACAAAGGGCTTCCTTATTTTTGTCGCCATGGCAAAAGCAGGATCAGATACACCTTTAATGCAGCAACACAAGGCTATAAAAGCAAAGTACCCTGATGCGATCTTATTATTCAGGGTAGGTGATTTTTATGAAACATTCGGTGAAGATGCAATCCTCACTTCACAAATTCTTGGTATTACATTAACCAAACGGAATAACGGTTCTGTCAACAGCAATGAATTGGCAGGCTTTCCTCACCATGCTTTAGATACTTATTTACATAAATTAGTAAAGGCAGGGCATCGTGTTGCTATTTGTGATCAATTAGAAGATCCCAAACTTGCAAAAGGAATTGTAAAACGTGGAGTAACAGAATTACTTTCTCCGGGCACTGCCACCAACGATAAACTGCTTGAACATAATTCAAATAATTTCCTGGCAGCTGTTCATGAACAGAATGACCAATACGGACTTGCATTCACCGATATCAGCACAGGTGAGTTTTTTGTGGCAGAGGGAAATAAAGAATATGCCGATAAATTATTGCAAAGTTTAAAACCAGCTGAAGTTGTATTTCAACGCAATAAACAAAAACAGTTTAAAGAAAATTTCGGAACCAAGTTTTATACGTATCATTTAGAAGAATGGATCTTCACTGAAGCCTATGCAACGGAGTTATTGCTGAAGCATTTTCAAACCCATTCTCTCAAGGGTTTTGGAGTTGAATCGTTAACACTTGGTACAATTGCTGCGGGTGCAATTCTACATTACTTAAGAGATACAGAACATCCCAACCTCAACCATCTTACTTCTGTTCAGCGATTGGATGAAGCTGATTATTTATGGATGGACCGCTTTACCATTCGTAACCTTGAATTATTGGGAAGTAATGCAGATGGAGGCAATTCCTTACTAAAAGTTCTTGACAATACGGTTTCACCAATGGGTGCTAGACTAATGCGCCGCTGGATGGTGTTGCCGTTAAAAGATATTGAACGCATTAATGAAAGGTTAGATGCAGTGCAGTCCATTATTCTTGAACCGGAGCTGAGAAAGCAACTGCAATCATTGATCAAGCAATGCGGCGATGTGGAACGGTTAGTTGCCAAACTTCCATTGAAAAAAATTAATCCAAGAGAAATATTGCATCTCGCCAAAGGCTTAGGGTTTGCTGAAAAAATTAAAGAACAATGCAGCACATCATCCAATAATTACCTGAAACGCTTAAGCGACACCATCAATCCAAGCCACTATATTGCTGATAAGATCATCAGTGAAATTGTTGATAATCCTCCTGTAATGGTGAGCAAAGGAGATGTAATTAAAGATGGCATCAATAAGGAGCTCGATGATCTGCGCCGCATTGCTCATCACAGCAAAGAATTTTTACTGGAAATACAGCAACGGGAAAGTGAAGCAACAGGGATTCCATCGCTTAAAATTTCTTTCAACAATGTTTTTGGTTATTATTTAGAAGTAACCAATACACATAAACATAAAGTACCTGTTGAATGGACAAGGAAACAAACCCTTGCCAATGCTGAACGGTATATTACACCAGAGCTAAAAGAATATGAAGAAAAAATTATTGGTGCTGAAGAAAAAATATTAAAAATAGAAACGGAGCTTTTTGAAAAAATATTAATTGAGTTGCAGGAATATATCGGACCAATTCAAACAAACGGGCAGGTGATGGCAATACTTGATTGCATCTGTTGCTTTGCAGAAAATGCATTACAGTTCAAATATGTCCGTCCGCAGATGCATGATGCACCTGAACTTGAATTAAAAGACAGTCGCCATCCGGTGATTGAACGCAACCTGCCCGCCGGTGAACCGTATATTGCCAATGATCTTTTATTAGATAAAGAAGAACAGCAGATCATCATT
>JBEBHT010000369.1:0-4240 GCA_040081135.1 Lacibacter sp.
GATGTGTATAAGAGACAGATACATGAATGAAATAATGAGTAATAATATACCAAGCAGAATAAAAGCAGCGATTTTCCCCCCGGCAGGAATATTTCTGATATCATATAAAAACAGTTTAACCAGGGTTACAGCAAACAAAATGATAGAACACCAGCGCAGTGGTTTAAAACTGTTTTTAAGACCCATCCACATCATAATAAAGGAACTTAATGCCCAGCTGATTGTAAGCACAGCTTTTTCATAAAGGTTATTATAAAACGAAAAATTATTTTCAACAGTATGATTTATAAAAAGCCAGGGGTACAGAAGTGAAAAACTGATTACCAGGAGATAAGCCCCTGCAAGAATATACGTAGCAGCAACCAGGGTTTGACCGGAATAGTTTTTCCTGATTGACTGAATGGATTTATACATGAGCCAGAAAAGAAGAACTACAGCTGCCCAGTGTGCTGCAACCGGTAGAACAGATTTACTGCTGATAATGTCGCTGATAAACATTGCTTTTGTATCGGCAATTCCTGAACAGTAGAAAGCAAAAACAAAAGCAGTAACGAGGCTCTGCAGTAATAGATTGTTTTTCTTTATTCCTGTAAGCAGCAAGATTGTTATTACTGAAAAAGCAGCGGTGTACAAAAAGCTGTATGGTACAAAAAGATCAGCCTGCAATGTATGTGACCGGAACTGGTAATTCATTTCAAACAAACCACTGAGATATAAAACAAGAATACCTGTTGACAGTAAAATGTTTCTCAAAAGTTTATTACTGAGTCCGTTCAGAAAAAATGAATCAGCTTCTTTATACAGCAACCTGTAATAAACAAATAAAGCCGCACTTACAAAAAAAGAAGTAAGGTAGGCCTTATTAAAGATGATCATTCTTTGATCGGATGCATGGAGATACAATTGCTCCCAGTCCATTGCAAGGCTGATGATCAATGCTGCAAACACAATCAGGGAACCAATTTTCATAAGACTGATTCCGGAGCGCTGATACAGCCAGAAGAGTAAGACAGTTTCTGCCGCCCAAAACAGGGTAATATAATTGCCTTTTAACTGAACAGGAGCAGCAAGTGAAATATAAGTAAGTGTGAGGCCAATAAGCAGGTAAATAAAATTCTTATCGGCTTTAAATCGTTTAAAGAATGACCATGCAAGAATGAGGTTTACGGTTGCGAGTATAATCGTGAACAAGCCTTTGTAATCGCCATCATGAAAATCTGAAAGGATGAACATACCGGCACTGAAAAAAAGAACATTAATACCAAGCAGTAATGAGAAATTAAATTTATCAAACAATTCGCCTGTACGAAGTTTATTGATAACGGCCATTGCCACAAACTGAAAATAAAATAAAGATGCAAACAGGAGTGCAGCCCTGTAAGGCATAATGTCGTAATTCACCGCCTGGTTCACTAACCAGCCACCATATATAATTACTGTAAAGAACAGGGCGATGTAATGAACAAGATTCCATTTCTTAAAATATGATAATGCAAGCAAACCGGTATTAAGAATAGCAATGTATACAAACAATGCTGTATAATTATTTTGACCGGTACTTACTAAAAATGGAGCAGCATATCCTCCGAGAGTTGCCAAAACAGATAACTCAATCCGGTTGTAAAGCAATGAAAGCGTTACTGCAAAAACAGTAATTACGATCATTATGATAAATGCTGCCGTTTGTGAAAACATGTGATATTGATGAAATGCAAGGGCAGTTGTAAAATAAAGTACTGCCAATCCTCCACCTACCAGAACTGAACTGAAGGAACGGTATTTGTTTTTTAACCGGTGAGCAAGAGCAATAAGAGCAGCACCACAAAGTAATCCAGTGCTAACACGGCCTGCTTCATTTACCCAATCTTTATCAATGGCATATTTTACAAAAAAACCAATACCTAAAACCAAAACAGCTATACCAATCTTATTGGCCAGGTTTTCTCCAATGAATTTTTCAATGTCAGGGTTTTCCAGTACCCATTTATCCCACCAGCTGTGTTTTGGCACCGGCGGCTGCACAACATGTTGAAATTTTTCCGGCATTTGTTTGGGAGGTTCAATTACTTCCGGATGAATATATACTTCTTTAACTGTTTCTTTTTTCGGTTCAGGTATTACAGGAGCTGTACTGATCTTCGGAGGAGTAATTATTGGTTTTTCCTGCTGAGTTACAGGGGAGGGAACTTTCATCTGCTGAATTTTATCATCAATTCTGTTCAGCTTGTTTTCAACCGAGTTTATCTTATTTAAAATATCATTCAGCTTATTTGCACGGCTAACAGAATTAATGATCATAATAACAAAAATTGTTATTATAACGATGATTATGAATGCTTCCATAGAAGTTGTTTATGTTTTCAGATCGAGGTATACAGGACAATGATCGCTGTGTTTTACATCAGGATAAATTTCTGCATCTTTCAGATTTTTTTTCAACGGCTCTGTTACAGCGATATAATCAATCCGCCATCCTTTATTATTCAAGCGTACACTTGGAAAACGCTGGCTCCACCAGCTGTAACGGTGAGGCTCCGGATGAAATTCACGAAAAGTATCGATCCAACCACTGCCGAGGAATTTCGTCATCCATTCTCTTTCCTCAGGTAAGAAGCCACTTGATTTTTTATTCCCTTTTGGATCATGAATATCAATTTCATTATGGGCAATATTATAATCGCCGCAAAGAATCAGCTTTGGATGTTTCTTTTTTAACTGGTTGACCCATTTGAAATATTCATCCAGCCATTTGTATTTAAAAGCCTGTCGCTCATCACCACTGGTACCACTGGGGAAATAAGTATTTACTAAACGGATATCTCCAAAATCGAGTTGAATTACTCTGCCTTCATCATCACTAGGGCCATGGCCATTGCCGTATTCAACATTGTCGGGTTTTATTTTGGTAAAAACAGCTACACCGCTGTATCCTTTCTTTTGTGCACTGAACCAGTAGTTATAATAACCAAGTGCATGAAACGCTTCATGATCAACATCTTCTTTGGTTGCTTTTGTTTCCTGTACACAGATAATATCAGCAGGATCTGTTTTCAGCCAGTCGATAAAACCTTTTTTTATTGCAGCACGGATACCGTTGACATTGTAAGAAATGATACGCATAGCAGATGTTTGAGTGCTTAAAAGTACAGAAGAATGAAGTTTCAATTGCAGAAGAAATAAAAAAAGCGCTGATTATTTTACCAGCGCTTTTCAGCATTACTTTTTCGTTGCGTAAAACGTTTGTTCAATTTTTTTGTGAACAGGTTTTACCGTTTGCAGAAATTTATAGATAGCGGCAATTTCCAGGTCACTCATTCTGCTGAAAGGGCCCCAGGCCATTGCGCTATGTTTGATGAGTTTTCCCTGGCGGATGCGGTTGCGGAACATTTCCTGGGTCCAGCCGTAAATGCGTCCTGTTTCTTTGTCGGGGGTAAGGTTGGGGCTTTCGCAGGTATAATGTTCCGGATCGATAATCGATTCCATTTTAAAACCACCGGCAAATGGTTCGCCGATGAATGCACCGGTCATCAGATCCCGATCGGTATGGCAACCGTTGCAATTGGCTACACTCATTGCAAGGTATCGTCCATATTCAACGGTTGAATCGGGTTTAACTGATTTTGCAGGTGTGCCTGTTGGACCAACAGGTTTTAACATAAATGCTTTGATAACTTTGCCCAGCATATTCATTTTGTTATCGGGCACTTTGTTGCTGATGGGTTTTAAAGTGCGGATATAAGAAACAACTGCAGTAAGATCTTCATCGCTCATATCATGAAACGGCATGAAGTCGAATAAGGCTCTTCCATCGTGACCAACACCATAACGCAATGACCGGGAAATGGTTTCATCAGGAATATTACCGATCCCGGTTTCTTTATCGGGTGTAATATTTCTTGAATAAACATGACCGATTGGTAAAACAAAATCCCTTCCACCGGGAAGATCAACTTCTGCTCCGCTGTTTACAACTTCTTCTGTTCCCTGTTTGGCATGGCAATCGGCGCAATGTGCAGGCCCGTATACCAGGTATTTGCCACGGGCAATTACATTACTGTCGGTTGATGCTTTAATTGCAGGATAGGGAGCGTCGTACTTTTTGTTTTGACGTAACAATGTGATGATTGAAATACCAATGATCAGAAACAGGAGTATAAGCCCTGTCCATTTTAGAATTTTTTTGAACATGATGGTTGGTTTTGGTTGATTAATAGCACGGGAACGAACCAAATATGTCAGT
>JBEBHT010000043.1:0-17630 GCA_040081135.1 Lacibacter sp.
TTGGCTGCATCATAATTTTTATTCAATGCATAAATATTATTGCCAACCCTGCTTGCAGGTATTCCTTTGAGCGCAAAAAATTTGCCGATGATTGCTGCTGTTTCTTCTTCTTCCTTACTGAAAGAAGGAGTGGCAATTAATTCTTTTAATAACTCAATGGCCTGATGCTGTAATATGTTTATTTGTTCACTCATAACTGATTATTAATGGTTGTTCCTTTTGTTCCCTCTATCAATCCGTTTAATTCTTCGGCTTTGCCGATGATGACTTTCTTAACTCCACTGTTCAGTGCTGCAAATGCATTATCCAGTTTGGGGATCATGCCAGCAAATATTCTGCCTTCGCTTTTTAAACGCTGATAAGCTGATGGGTTGATCTGTGCAATAACCGTTGAATCATCAGCAGCATCAAGCAATACCCCGCTTTTTTCAAACGAATACAGCAGCTGCACATCGTATAAACTGCTCATCGCTTTTGCCACTTCCTGTGCAATGGTATCTGCATTGGTATTTAATAATTGTCCTTTGCCATCATGCGTAATTGGTGCCACAACCGGAATAAATCCATTATTTAACAGGTGCTTCCAATTATCGGAGTCAATTTTTTCTGACAGCACATCGCCCACAAACCCATAATCAATCTCTTTTACCGGCCGTTTATTTGCAGGAATTAAATTTCCATCTGCTCCTGTAACACCAATTGCATTACAGTTAAATGATTGAAGCCGTGCAATCAGTTTTTTATTGATAAGTCCTGCATATACCATAGTTACAAGATCAATAGTAGCCGCATCAGTTATTCTTCGTCCATCAACGTATTTACTTTCAATCCCCAATCCCTCACCGATCTTTGTAGCAACCTTACCACCACCATGTACAAGAATTTTCTTTCCTTCCACAGAAGCAAATGATTGCAGGAATGATGAAAGCTTTGTTTCATCATCAATGATATTTCCACCAATCTTTATAACGTAAAGCTTATCCATTTGCTTTTAAAATTTCTGATAAAACAGTTTGCGCTGCCCACACCCTGTTACTTGCTTCCTGCGTTACAATGCTGTTCTTACTGTCCAGTACTTCATCGCTCAGTTCCACATTTCTTCTTACCGGTAAACAGTGCATTACTTTTGCGTCATTGGTTGCTTTCAGTTTTTCTTCTGTGAGCATCCAGGCGGGGTCGTTACAATAAATTCTTCCGTAATCTGTGTAAGTGCTCCAGTTTTTTACATACACAAAATCAGCATCTTTTAATGCCTCGTCCTGGTTATGTGTTATGGTTGCTCCTTGTGTGAACTGCTCATCCAGTTCATAATCTTCCGGGTGTGTAATCACAAAATCTGCTTCCCCCCATGCATTGATCCATTGTGCAAAACTGTTGGCTACACATTGCGGCAAGGGCTTAATATGCGGAGCCCATGTAAGTACTATTTTAGGCTTACGCTTTTCTTTAAATGTTTCCTTTATTGTAATGATATCTGTTAACGATTGCAAAGGATGAAGTGTTGCACTTTCAAGGCTCACAACCGGAACACCTGCATATTTAATAAACTGTTTAATGAACAGTTCGCTGTAATCATCTTTCTTATTTTGTAACGAAGGAAAGGTGCGGATCGCCAGCACATCGAAATAATTTCCCAGAATTGGTGCAGCATCCTTTACATGCTCTACGGAAGTGCCGCTCATGATCGCTTCTTCTTCAAACTCCCAACTCCAGCCCTCGCTGCCTACATTAAATACAATGGGCTGCATGCCTAAATTTTCTGCAGCAATCTGTGTGCTTAATCTTGTGCGCAGACTTGGATTTAAAAAAATCAAACCCATGCGTTTGCCTTTACCCAGTTCCTGATCCTTTAAAGGGTTTGCTTTATACGCCAATGCCTTTTCGACCAAAGCATTAATGTCTTTTACATCATGAACGGAAATAAACTGTTTCAATTTCGATGTTGATTTTAGTTACCCCGGTTTTATGTTCGGAGCTGGTCAATTTTAATAACAAAAATTATCCTTTCAATTTTACTATCTCTTCTTTAATGGCTTCAATAAAATGTTCTGCATCTTTTTTCTTCAATGCCAGGCTTGGCAGCAAACGGATCACATTTGGTTTTGCTTCGCCGGTAAATATTTTCTGGTTGATCAGTAAATTTTTTTTCAGGTCTTTTAACTCCTCGGGTACATCAAAGCCAATCATCAATCCTTTTCCTCTTACATTTTTCAGCTCTTCAATTTTTTCCAGTTCTTCTCTCAGGTATTTTCCAACCATCACCGCATTGCCCATCAGTTTTTCTTCTTCAATCACTTCCAGTACAGCCAATGCTGCAGCACATGCTAAATGGTTGCCGCCGAATGTTGTTCCCAGCATAAAATGTTTGGGCTTGATATGCGGCGCAATTATAATTCCACCGATCGGGAAACCGTTGCCCATTCCTTTTGCCATACTGTAGATATCTGCATTAACGCCGGATAAATCATGGCTGAAAAATTTTCCGCTCCTTCCATAACCGCATTGCACACTGTCGGCAATATATACTGCACCATATTCATCACAGAGTGTTCTGATTTTTTTCAGGAAAGAACTGTCGGCCACATTAATACCTCCAACTCCCTGTATGCCTTCAATGATAACGGATGAAATTTCTTTGCCCTGCTCTTTAAAACAATCTTCCAGTGCCTGCTGATCATTGAATGGAAGAAAGATTACATTGTCGGTTTCATTCACCGGAGCAATAATATTTTTATTATCAGTTGCACTTACAGCCAGTGATGTTCTGCCATGAAATGCTTTGCTGAAAGCAACTATCTTTTTGCGTCCGTTGTAAAAGCTTGCAAGTTTTAATGCATTTTCATTTGCTTCTGCCCCTGAATTGCATAAGAAGAGTTGATAATCTTCCTTGCCTGAAATCTTTCCTAATTTTTCTGCCAGTTGTTCCTGCAAAGGGATTTTAATGGAGTTTGAATAGAAAGCAATTTTGTTTAACTGCTCTTCAATTCGTTTTACCCAATGCGGATGAGTATGTCCAATGCTGATTACGGCATGTCCGCCATAAAGATCTAAATACTGCTCGCCTTTATCATCCCATACATAACTGCCTTTGGCTTTTGTAATGGAGATATTATTAAGCGGGTAAACGTCGAATAAATTCATAATTGTTACTTAATGCTGCTTTCAGCGTATTAAAAATAGTTTGCTTTTAAATTTAATCCTGCTCTTTCATCGAGACCAAATAACAGGTTCATATTCTGAACAGCCTGACCACTTGCCCCTTTTAATAAATTATCTGCTGCTGAATGTACAACCACGATGTCTCCAACTTTCTCCAGCTGAATGATGCACTTGTTTGTATTCACCACTTGCTTTAAAAAAACAGCTTCTTTGGTTACATGTGTAAATACAGCACCTGCATAATAGTCTTCGTAAAGTTTATTTAACTCAACTAAACTTAAATCGCAATGCATTTGTGAGCTGATAAAAATTCCTCTTGTAAAATCCCCACGCCAGGGAACAAAGTTGACAGCGATATCACTGTTGGGTTGTAACTGCAAAAGAGATTCACCGATTTCTCCCAAATGCTGATGTGTTAATGTTTTATAAGCCTGAATATTATTAGCTCTCCAGCTGAAATGTGAAGTAGCAGATAAACCCTGCCCCGCACCTGTACTGCCAGTAATGCCCGTGGTGTAAACATCTTTCAGTAAACCAGCTTTTGCCAACGGTAACAAACCAAGTTGCAGTGTTGTAGCAAAGCAACCGGGGTTGGCGATGTTGTTTGCTTTTTTAATTTCTTCCCTGTTTAATTCAGGTAATCCATAAATGAATTTGCGGTTACCAATTGTAGAGCTGTTTGCTAAACGAAAATCATTTGCCAGATCAATGACTTTTATCTTTTCGTCAATTGTATTCTCAGTTAAAAACTTTTTTGATTCACCATGACCCAAACATAAAAACAATACATCTGCATCATTTGACAGCTCACCGGTGAACTTCAGTTCTGTATCACCAAACAAATCCTGGTGAACAGTGTAAACAGGCTTACCTGCATTGCTTCTGCTGTGAATAAACGAAAGTTCAGCAGCAGGATGATTGATCAGTAAACGGATCAATTCTCCTCCAGTATATCCTGCTCCTCCTATGATACCTACTCTAATACTCATAATTAAAAATTAAGAATGAAGAATGAGAAATGAAAAAGTGAAGACAGATGCCTCAACTACTTTCTCATTTTTAATTTTTCATTTATTATTTTTCATTCTCCGCTTGCACCGAAGTCCAAATAGAAGTTTGATTGCCAAATATTTTTGAGAACCCTCTTACATCATCACCGGTGAACCCGGTATTCATTTCACCATACTTACCAAACTTCGCACTCATCAGATCGTATTTGCTTTCAATACCAATTACCTGGAAACGGTAAGGCATCAGCTGTACAAATACATCACCGGTAACATTCCGCTGACTGCTTTCAAAATAAGCTTCAATATCACGCATCACCGGGTCAAGGATCTGTCCTTCATGCATCCAGTTGCCATAAAATTGAGCCAAAGTATCTTTCCATTGCAGCTGCCATTTGGTGAGTACATTTTTTTCGAGCGCATGATGTGCTTTTAAAATAACCATTGGTGCTGCTGCTTCAAAACCAACTCTTCCTTTAATACCTATGATTGTATCACCCACATGAATATCTCTTGCAATACCGTAAGGACCTGCCAATGATTGTAAATAGTTGATGGCTTCAACCGGGTGTGAAAACTGCTGATCATTCACCCCTTTCAGTTCGCCTTTTTCGAAATGAAGTTTTACTTCTTCGCTTCCTGTTTTTGTTACCTGTGTTGGCCATGCTTCTTCCGGTAACATGCCTTTACTGTTGAGGGTTTCTTTTCCGCCAATGCTTGTTCCCCACAATCCTTTATTAATTGAGTACGCTGCTTTTTCAAAATTCATTTCCACTCCCTTACTCTTTAAGTAAGTGATTTCATCTTCACGGCTCAGTTTCATATCACGGATAGGAGTGATGATCTCTACTCCCGGAATCATAATATGAAAGATCATATCAAAACGAACCTGGTCGTTACCTGCTCCTGTACTTCCATGTGCTACTGCATCAGCATTTAATTTCTTTGCATGTTCTGCAATATGTAAAGCCTGGCTTAAACGTTCGGCACTTACACTTAGCGGATATGTATTATTTTTTAAGCAATTGCCAAACACCAAATATTTAATGATGCGTTCGTAATAACCTTTCACGGCATCAACAGCAGTATGGGTTTTTACACCAAGCTTGTATGCGTGTGCTTCGATCTTTTTCAATTCTTCATCACTGAATCCCCCAGTGTTAACAATTACCGAATGAATTTCATAACCCATTTCATCGCTGAGGTATTTAGCGCAGTAAGTAGTATCAAGTCCGCCACTGAATCCGAGTACAATTTTTTTGTTTGCCATAGTAGAATAGAATTATTGAACGTAGAAGGGTGTGACACAACAGCTGTTCAAACAGGGAACAGTTGCCGGTTACAAAATATTATAAATGAAAAAAATAATGCAGGATCTTTTTCGATCTGCTTTCGCCACCGCCATTCTCATCCTTGTCTTTGCGCAGAAAAGCTTTGACCAGCTTCCATTCCTTGAAACGGAGCAAACGTTCAAATCCTTTTTTATTTTCTTCGAAGTATTGTTTTGTTTCAGCAGGCTCGTAATGATCTTTAGGATCATAGAGCATAGCAGTACACATGCAGTTCTTGCGATCCTTGCTCATGAGGATATCAAAGTTCACACAGCTTTTGCAACCTGCCCAGAATTCTTCATCCTGTGTCAGTTCACTGTAAGTAACGGGTTCGTAACCAAGATCAGAGTTGATCTTCATCACTGCAAGACCTGTTGTTAAACCAAAGATTTTTGCATCGGGAAATAACTGGCGTGAAAGCTGGAAGACTTTTTCTTTAATGCTTTTAGCCACACCGCTTTTTCTGAAAGCCGGAGAAACGATTAATCCGCTGTTGGCAACAAACGCTCCGTGGCTCCATGTTTCAATATAACAAAAGCCAACCCATAAGCCGTCTTTGGTTAAAGCGATCACCGCTTTTCCTTCATCCATTTTATTGGCTACATATTCGGGACTTCTTTTGGCTATTCCTGTACCACGGGCTTTGGCACTTTCCTCCATTTCCCTGGTGATGGTTTCTGCGTATTGAGTATCGCCACTATTGGCTACACGTATAATAATATCCTGATGTTCCATGTCTGTAATTGCTTAACAAAAACGGGATGACCAATCCTAAGAGTATTACCGGGGAGTTGTTCACTGACAGGGGCCTTGGTGAAGGGCTCGTCCTATCAGACGATGCGTCGAGGTCGTGGGGAAAATACATGGAAGTTAGCAGTGCTGTTATTGGCACTTACTTCCTGAATTTGATATGTATTTGTATTTGTCAACTGCTTTAAAAAATTGAGGAACAAAAGTAATTGATATAATTAAAAGAAAGACATAAAATTTTTGAAACCTGTAATCTCTCTCTTTTCAGTACAATCGTTAGTTTTTGTTGCGGGAGCTGTTTCAGTCACTACAAAGAAATTATTCATCAATTGTAAGACTGAGAATTTTCATTTCTGTTCCTTTCAAAATCGTGACGCCATAGCTTTTACAATTGGGACATGCTGTGCCGTAAGCATTCAATTGAAAGATGGTTTGACAGTCCAGGCATTTTGCCTCGCCTTCTGTTATATCAATAATGAGTTCGGCTTTTTCAAGTACAGTATTTGATTTTATTGCTTCAAATGCAAAACGGAGAGAATCAATTTCAATGCTGCTTAACTGACCAATTTGCATGGATACAGCGGTAATAATTCCTTTGCCTTCGGGAGCCGATTTTTCCGCAATGGATAAGATGGAGTGTGCTATAGAAAGTTCATGCATAGGAATTGGATAAGGTTGTTGAACGAATCACTAAGAACCCTCCTTGCTTTCTGTATCTTTTTTTACCTCTGCAGATTTTGCTGCTGCTGCTTTTCGTTTCTTTTCAGCGGCATACGCTTCACGGCTTGCAATTGCTTCATCGAATAATTTATTCCAGCCGTTGTTGATGTTTTCTGCTTTTAGTGCACAGGGAGCAGGCTCAGCTGTTTGAAAAAGCGCTCCTTCTTTAGGGCATGAACGTACACATTCGCCGCAATAAATACAAACAGCACGGTTGTAATGATAGGCTTGCTGGCCTTCCATATCCTGCGAAAAAACAATCGCTCCGGGAGGACATACTGCTTCACAACGCCTGCACCAGATACAAAGACTTTCTTCAAAACCAATTAAACCACGGTAATCATCGGGTTTATAGGTTTGTTCAAACGGGTACTTTGTTGTAACCGGTTTCTTCAATACGTTTCCAAGTGCTTTAAAAAATGTTTTCATCATTTACAATTTTTATCTCGCAGTACATGAAAGGCATGGGTCATATGATGCAATAATAGCGGGAACGCTTCCATATTCATTTCCTTTGAATGTTTCAGCCATCGCCCCTACATTGGAGAATGTGGGTGCTTTAATTTTTAAACGCTCCAGCACCTGTGTTTTGTTTCCTTTGGCATAATAAAACAATTCGCCCCTTGGCGCTTCCAGGCGAACGGTTGCTTCTCCATCAGGAAATGCTTTTGTTTCAGTGATAAGTGCTGACTCCGGCAACCCGTTAATGATATTTTCAATGATGCGGATAGAAACATAAATTTCACGAAGCCTCAGCATATTTCTTGCATGCACATCTCCTGCTGTATCTGTGATCATTTCAAATCCAACTTCTTTCCAGGGTAAGAGATCTTCTGTTTCATTGCGCACATCAATTGCTAAACCTGCTGCTCTTGCAAACGGTCCAACCACATTCAGCCGCATGGCATTTTCTTTTGTAAGAACACCAATACCTTTATTTTTTAAAGACAGTGTCCAGTTGTTTTGATAGATATCAACCAGTTCTTCTAACTGGGGCATAAAAGTTTTCATTCGCTCCAAAATCCACCTACCAATCTCTGGTTTTAAATCACGGGAAACTCCGCCTACGATTGCAAAATCGTATTGAACACGGTTGCCGCAAACTGCTTCTAACAGTTCCATTGAAAACTCCCTGTACTGCATGGTTTTCATAAACAAAGCCTCGAACCCTGAATTTTCTGCCACATGGCTGAGACATAATAAATGCGAATGAATACGGTCGAGTTCAATTACCAGCATCCGCAAATACTTTGCTCTTGTTGGAATTTCAATCTTCAGTAATTTTTCAGCCACCTGTGAATAGGCGGTTGAATGTGAAATAGAACATAAGCCACATACACGTCCAACTACAAAACTCACCTGCCTGAATTTGAATTTTGAACAGCAGGCCAGTTCAATACCACGGTGTACATAAAATACATTCGCTTCGGTACTTTTAATTTTTTCATTCACCGTGGTGAACTTAAAATGGAGAGGCTCCAGCAGTGAAATATGCTGGGCACCTACCGGTATTTCATATTGCTTTCCCATAATTATTTTTTCTTTCTTAACGGTCCGCTTTCAAAATCTGGTTCCAGTACAAATCCTTTTTCGGTGTTTTCGATTTTAATATTCATCAAATCCACCAGTTCAGCTTCTGCAACCCATGCTGATACAACAATCTCTTTAATACTTGGAATTTCTTCAGCAGGATTAACGATTGCAAAAAAACAGGTTGTATCGCAGGGATAGGCATAGTCGCTGAAGAACCATTGTATCTCCATCTTCTCTCCCAGGTCAACTGCATTCATTACAATGAAATGATGCTGATCGGGTTTGTAATAATCAGCGATATCGCTTTTTAATTTTTCTATTGTTGTTTCAATCTTCTTCATGCTAATAACGGTTTAATTTCATCCGCAATATTTCTTCTGTTAATCTGTGTTCCTTCTTTCACCACTTCTTTATTCAGCCTTACTGATTTTTCTATTTCCTTTGTTTTTGTTTCTAAAATTGCAAGTGCCTGTACGACACCATCAATAATCTGTTCAGGTCTTGTACCGCAGCCGCATACATATACATCTACAGGAATGAACTGATCAATACCACCTTCACAATTATACATTCCCCTGAATACACCTCCTGTACTTGCACATGCACCGCAACTGATCACCACTTTCGGCTCGGGCATTTGTGCATAAATCTCTACCAGTCTTTCACGGGAACGTTTGGTAACCGGGCCTGTTACTAATAAAATATCTGATTGCTTTGGATTACCTGTATTGATCATTCCAAAACGTTCAATATCATACTTGGGTCCAAGGCAGGCAAGGATTTCAATATCACAGCCGTTGCATCCTCCTGCATTGTAATGCAGAATCCAGGGTGATTTTTTTCTGAAAGAAGCCAGGTTCATGTTAAACTGTTTATTAATAAATTAATAAAGGCAAGAGAGAATGCCACCGTTAATGAAAACCGGAGCATTTGACGGTAATTCACCCTTGCACTTGAATTATCTAATGCATTCAGATAAAAGAATGTAAACACAACCAGTGCTGCACCTAATAAAATATTACTGCCGGCAAAAAGGAATACTAAAGCGTAGCAGAAAACATTATCAAGCCATTTGGCAGTATACACTGCTTCAAAGAAAATTCCTGAAAACTCAATCTCTGTTCCACCGGTAATCTCCTGGTGAGCTTCAGCTATATCAAAAGGTGATTTTTTCAGTTTGATGGGAAGTATAAGCAGCAGTGCAATAAAGGCCAGCGGCATTTTATATAATAAGGGTTCACTCATTTTGTAAACAGACGAAACATCAAAACTGCCGGTAACCAAGTACATGGAAACAGCAATCAATATCAGCACGGGTTCGTAAGCAAGCAATGTCATTGCTGTTCTGTTGGCGCCGAGATGACTGAAGATGGAACGTGTACTGTAACCCGCAAGGATCATCAGTGAAGATGAAAGCAGGTGAAGGAAAACGACTAAGATCAAATCACCCCCCAACAGCAAAACGGCCAGGGCAAACCACAATGAAACAAAATGCATGATGCCTAAGAAAGCATGAGCAGAGTGTACCATCATTCGTCTTTTATCTGCCAGTTTTAAGAAATCATAAAATGGCTGCAGTAATGGAGGGCCAACCCTTCTTTGCATGCGTGCTTTAACAATGCGTTCAAATCCATAAACCAACCCCCCAATAAATGGAGCGAGGATGATGAGTAAAACAGGAAGCAATACGTTGTTCATAACAAGATCGTTTTATATCAAAGCCACAGCTATCAGTGCAATAAAAAATAAAATACCTGCTGTTGAAAAATATGGAGTCGCTTTATCGGTTGTGAAATAGAAAGAGGAAAAAGAATAATTAATTTTTTCCCCGCACATGTATTCTTTCACCCTGTCTGTCTTTTTAAATTGCACAAACATGGCAGCAATAATTGTTACCGGCAGTAAAAAGAAAGCAACCAGCAGTGGTACCATTGGCAGTTTCATTGCACCGATATAATAATTCCACCCCTCAGTAACAATAGGAATATTTGAGCCGATAAGATCTGATGCTACAGGTGAAAACATGTGGGTTAAAAGAAACGGCAGACCAACCATACACAATACAATCATCACCATTAACAGGTTAATGATTGTTTTATAGGTTTTGCCCGTATTTTCAAAAACAACATGATCGTTATTCCCTGTTCTGGAAATAAGCGTTCCCATCACTTTAAAATAAAGCAGTGAAAAAACTGCACCACCAATGGCAACAAACACAATTACTAATGCACCAAATATTCTTTGCTCATGTAAAAAAACTCCCAGTGTTAAATAACTGATCCATTTCCCTACAAATGCACCAAATGGTGGAAGCAGCAGCGACATAAAGCCAATGGTTACTGCCAGTGAAGTGTATGGTCCAAGCTCGCCCAGTTTATCCATATCAGAGGTTTGTTTGAGATGAAACACTCTTTCCAGGACCCCTGCATTGAGGAACAGCATACATTTTGAAATACCATGAAACAGGATCAATACAAGTGAAGCAATGATAGTAACTGGTGTGCCAATGGCTGCCATCATAATCATTAATGAAAGCAAACCAATTGTTGAATGGGCAAGTATTCGTTTCAAATTATCCTGCGACAGGGCAAGAACAGCTGCTGCCACAAAAACAAAACCTGTTAATGCAATTACGACAGTTGCCACAGGTGTATCTTTTATTGCAGGCGCTAAACGAAGAATCATAAATGGAGCAATCTTCACCATGGTTGAAGAATGGAGCAGTGCACTCACAGGCGTTGGCGCTACCATTGCACCAAGCAGCCATTTGCTGAACGGCATCTGTGCACCTTTAATTAAAGCAGCAACTGCCAGTAAAGCAAGAGGCAATAGAATACCGGGTTCTCCTGCATGAGCCAGCAGGTTGGTGAATGTTGCTTCACCGTATCCGTTATATGCTATGAAGAAGATGGCAACAAGTATTGCCAGTCCGCCAATCTGGTTCATCCATAAAGCAGTGATTGCGTTTTTAACTGACTCTTTATCTTTTCTGAAACCAATAAACAGGAAGGAAGCCAGTGTGGTTAATTCAAAGAACAGGAAAAAGTATTCCATGTTATCTGATGAAACAACCAGGTTCATGACGGCAATGAACCAGAACATGGTGGAAAGAAAATATTTTTTTCGGAAGTTGCTGCATTCTTCTTCGGCAATATACCGCAGCGAATAAATAGCAATAATGCCGCTGATGATATTGATGAGCAGAAACATAAATGCACTCAGCTTATCAACCATGAACTGCATCGAATGACCGGCAGGTAAAGTTGTCAGCAGGTAAAGCAAACCGCCCAACTGCAAAACACTCATCAGCCCAACCAGCCAGCTTTTTTTACGAAGGGCCACCCAGCCAAAATAAAGCAGCAGCAGAATATCAGCACTTGCAACAATTTCATTTACGTAGTGAGGAACGCTGAAATAGAAAGGCTTGTCTGCATTAATAAAAAGGTAGAGGGACAGTGCCGATAATAACACTGCAGAAATAATAATTAAAGCACCTGCGGCTTTTTTAGACAATACAAGCAACAATCCGCTGACAACAACCGGCAGGATAAACAAGCCGGCAATAAGGGAATACATGGCTGAGCAATTTAATTGTCAAAAGAGGCTGCTATATTAGTCCTTCCTTTTTCTGCAGAGAATGATAATTATCATTTAAAAGGATGATGTGGCTTATAAATAAAACAAAACCCTTATTTCTGGCAAACGGATTATTTACAAAAAACCGCCAGTGATAAAATAAAAATGGTGCCTGCCTCTTGTTGAAATATGCACTTTAAAACAACCAGTGTTAAGAAACAGTTGCACGGATGACAATAGTCATCTTCTTTATTTGTTGTGTATCATAATTTGGCGGCCACTCTAAACGGCACAATGTGTCAAAACGATTGAACACCCCTCTGATTATATTGTCCTCCAGATTAATACATCCAATCTTTTTTTTCTCAAAAAATATTAACGACTGTTTTAAATCAAACGTGCTATGACGGCTCATACACAACATCAAACCCAGGAAAAAGAACTTTCTAAAACCGATCCACGGGTAAAGCTGATAGCAGCTAAAATGAAAAAGGAAAACTACAAGCCAGATGCTTTAATTGAAATACTTCACACTGCACAGAACAGTTATGGCCATTTGCCAATGAATGTGCTGAAGTATATCAGTAAAGAATTACACCTGCCGCCTTCAAGAGTTTTCTCCACTGTTTCCTTTTATCATTTCTTTTCATTGAAATCAAAAGGGGAACATACCTGTTTGGTTTGTACAGGTACTGCCTGTTATGTAAAAGGTGCGCAGCAAATTCTGAATGAAGTGGAAAGAGTATTCAACTTAAAGCCCGGCCAGGTGAGTGCTGATAATAAGCTAGGCGTACAGGTTGCCCGCTGTATTGGTGCCTGCGGACTGGCTCCTGCTGTAATCATTAATGATGAGGTGCAGGCAAAAGCTGATTCAGATGCCATTATTGCCAAACTTAAATCTAAAATGGAAACGGTATGAACAGGCATGATTTAAAAACCATTATTTACGCTGAAAAGGCGAAAGAGCAGAACAATAAACAAAAGCATAAATTATGCGTTTGCTGTGGTGCCGGTTGTATTTCTTCCGGTTCTGAAGATGTGTTGAAAAAATTGCAGGAAGAAGTAAAGCACCGTGGACTTGAAAGTGAAATAGATATTATTCCTACAGGTTGTATGGGTCCTTGTAACCAGGGGCCATTAATTAAATGTCTGCCGGAGTATGCTGTTTATCAAAAGGTAGACTGCTCTAATATTTCCCGCATTGTACAAAGTCAGTTGATTGATAAAAAACCAATTGAAGATCTGTTGCTTTTTGCCGATTCAAGACCGAAACCATTTATTGATGCACAGGAAGATCCTTATTTTAAAAAGCAAATGAAGATTGCTTTGAGAAACTGCGGACACCTCAATCCTGAAAAAATTGAAGATTACTTAGTACACGATGGATACAAGGCATATGATAAAGTGTTGTTTGAAATGAGTCCTGAAGATGTGATTGCAGAAATCAAACAAAGCCGTATCAGGGGTCGTGGTGGCGCCGGTTTTCCAACAGGGTTTAAATGGGAGACTGTATATAAATATGTAAGCAAACAAAAATATGTCATCTGCAATGGCGATGAAGGTGATCCCGGTGCATTCATGGATCGAAGTGTATTAGAAGGAAATCCACACAGAGTACTGGAAGGAATGGCCATTGCAGGTTATGCTGTTGGTGCAAGTAAGGGATATGCGTACATACGTGGCGAATACCCATTAGCGATTAAACGGTTTGAGCTCGCCATTAAACAGGCAAAGAAATTAGGCTTACTCGGAACTAATATTCTCGGCAGTGAATTTTCCTTTGATGTGGAAGTGCGTATTGGTGCAGGCGCATTTGTTTGCGGTGAAGAAACTGCATTGATCGCTTCTATTGAAGGAAAAAGAGGAACACCAAAACCAAGACCTCCATATCCTGCTGAAAGCGGACTTTGGGGAAAGCCAACGCTTATTAATAATGTAGAAACTCTTGCAGCTATTTCTCCCATCATTAATAATGGTGGTGAATGGTACAGCGAAATAGGAACAGCAAAAAGTGCCGGAACAAAAGTGTTTGCACTGGCAGGAAAAATCAACAACGCCGGATTGATTGAAGTGCCCATGGGTACAACTCTCCGTGAAATTATTTACGATATCGGTGGTGGTATTCAGGGTGGTGGTGAATTTAAAGCGGCACAAACTGGAGGACCATCAGGAGGTTGTATTCCTGCTGCACATCTCGATGTAAAAATGGATTACGAATCTTTAACCAGTCTCGGTTCTATTATGGGTTCGGGAGGTTTGATTGTAATGGATCAAAGTTCAGACATGGTGGATGTAGCCCGTTACTTTATGGAATTTTGTATGGATGAAAGCTGCGGCAAATGTGTTCCATGCAGGGTGGGAACAAAGATGATGCATGACCTGCTGCAAAAGATCTGTGATAATAAAGCAACAGCTCTTGATCTTGAACGCCTCCAGGAACTGGCTGTTTATGTAAAAGAAGCAAGTCTTTGCGGGCTCGGAGGATCTGCCCCTAATCCATTACTGAGCACTCTCCGTCATTTCAGAGAAGAATATGAAAACAGGATCATTCATCCTGAAGTAAAAAGTAAAACAGATTTACAACCAACAACCTGATGTATGAACAAGATTCCCATACAGATTGATGATAAGAAAATGGAGGTTGAAGAAGGTAAAACCATTCTTTCCGTTTGCCGTGAACATGATATCGAAATTCTCACCATGTGTCATTTAAAAGGTGTGATGGATATCGGCGCCTGCCGTCTTTGCCTCGTTGAAATTGAAGGTGTAAACAAATTGCTGTCTGCATGTACAACCAAGGTTGCAGCCAACATGATCATCCGCACCAATACGGAGCGCATCAAAAAATATCAACGCATTACAACAGAATTATTTTTTGCAGAACGCAATCATGTCTGCTCTGTTTGCGTGGCCAATGGCAAATGCGAACTGCAAACACTGGGTTACAAAGTTGGTATGGACCGCATCCGTTATCCATTCCTGTTTCCTCAATGTGAAGTGGATACATCGCATGCATGGTATGTAATTGATCATAACCGCTGCATTATGTGTACACGTTGCGTAAGAGTTTGTAATGAAGTGGAAGGTGCACACAACTGGGATGTGATGAACCGTGGTTATAATGTGCGGATCATTTCTGATTTCGATACGCCATGGGGTGAATCAGAAACATGTACATCCTGCGGTAAATGTCTGCATGCCTGTCCTACCGGTGCCATCTGGCCGAAAGCAATTGTGCAGGGGCAGCTTCAAAAAAATCCGGGAATGATTAATGAACTGATGGAGAAAAGAGCCATGAAACTCTGATCATTTCTTTTATTAATGTTGATACTAAAATGAATTTATAAAATGGCTAAGAAAAAATTAGCAACGGTTTGGCTGGGTGGCTGTTCCGGCTGCCACATGTCTTTGCTTGATATTGATGAACTCATTCTCGATGTTGCAAAGCTGGCCGATATTGTAAAGTCTCCTGTTGTAGATGGAAAAGAATTTCCCGATGTGGATATTGCTTTGATTGAAGGGTCTGTAACAAGTGATGAGCACCAGCACGAATTGATGCACATGCGTGCACATTCAAAAATTCTGATTGCACTGGGTGATTGTGCTGTAACAACCAATGTTACCGGCATGCGGAATTATTTCAACCTGAAAGATGTATTTGACACGGCTTATGTGAATGCCATCAGCAACGATCAGGAAGGTGAAGTGCCCAATCATCCTTCATTACTCAAACTGAATGATAAAGTTGTGCCGCTACAGGAACTGGTACACATTGATTTTGTAATTCCAGGATGCCCTCCCGATGCTGATACCATCTTTTATGTACTGTTTGAATTTTTAAACGACCGTGTTCCCGATTTAAGCAAAGTAAAAAAATTGCGTTATGGTTAATCAAGATAAAAGAACAATCCTTATCTCTCCTGTTACAAGAATTGAAGGACATGCAAAGATCACCATTGAACTGAATGATAGCGGTGAAGTAGAGAATGCATTATTTCATGTAAACGAATTCAGGGGTTTTGAAAAATTCTGTGAAGGAAGAATGTATACAGAAATGCCAACAATTACTCCACGCATTTGCGGCATCTGTCCAACAAGTCACACACTGGCCAGTGTAAAAGCCTGTGAAATGATCCAGGGTATCCGGCCAACTTACACAGCAAACCTGTTAAGAAGGTTAATGCATATCGGTCAGAATCTTTCTTCGCATGCATTATCATTTTTCCATCTTTCCTCTCCTGATTTTTTACTGGGCTACGATAGCGACCCTGCAAAAAGAAATATACTCGGCATTGCTGAAAAATTTCCTGACATCGCAGTACGGGGAATCCGTTTACGCAAATTCGGACAGGAATTAAGTGAGCGCATCACGGGTAAAAAAATTCATATCATGGGCATCGTTCCCGGTGGTATGGCTTATCCTTTAACAGAAGAAAACAGGAAAGCATTGCTTGACTGGATTCCTGAAGCAATTGAAACTGTACAGAAAGGAATTGAAATCATCAAACGTTTTCATGAAGAAAATGCAGAGATGGTGCAAAGCTTTGCCACTTCGCCAACTTTATATCTCGGAACTGTTGGTCCAAATGGTGAACATGAATTGTATGATGGTAAACTCCGTTTCATGGATGCAGATGGTACCATCTTACACGATCAGTTATCACCGGCAGAATATCTTACTTATATCGCAGAACGTTCGGTCAATTTCTCTTACCTGAAGTTTCCTTATTACAAACCCTTCGGTTTCGATAAAGGCTTTTACAGAGTTGGTCCTTTGGCCAGGTTAAATGTTTGCAGCAAAATGCGTACGCCGTTAGCACAAAGAGAATTTGAACTGTTTAAATTAATGAATGACGGGAAACCTGTACATGGAACTTTTTATTTTCACTATACACGTTTAATTGAAGCATTAAGCGATGTAGAAGATGCACAGCGAATTTTAAATGATCCGCAGGTTACATCGCAGCATATTCAGCATCATGGCCGCTGGAATTATGAAGAAGGCATCGGCAGTTCAGAAGCACCAAGAGGTACACTGTTCCATCATTACAAAACAGACAATACCGGTAAACTTGTAAAAGTAAACCTGCTGATTGCTACCGGGCAGAACAATCCATCCATGAACCGTTCTATTACAGAAGTGGCCAAACAATATGTACATGGAAATGATTTGAAAGAAGGAATGTTGAACAGGGTGGAATCTACTATCCGCTGTTATGATCCTTGTTTATCCTGCTCCACACATGCAATGGGGCAAATGCCGATGATCATTGAAGTAAAAGACTCAGCAGGAGAATTGATCAAACGCATTGAAAGAAATTAAATTACAGGTATGCCATACTTATCAGCAAGTTGATGAACTTCAGGTATCTGAAATAAGTATGGCATACCTTAAGATCCCAATTTACTTACCCAATCAGTTATAAATAGAACAGCTTTCTCAGCATTGGCCCTTGCCTTTGCTGAAAGCTGTTCTCCTGTTTCAAAGTTTTCGGTTTCTATTCCGCAGGAATATAAATTGATTGATCTTCCGTGCAATTGCTTCGTCAATGAG
>JBEBHT010000370.1:0-4215 GCA_040081135.1 Lacibacter sp.
TAATCCTCAGTCAAAAACCACTACCATTAACTATACAGTTGGTACTGCTACCGGCGCTTTTGTAAGTGCTGAAAAAGTAAAAGTGCTTTATATTGGTTTAGATAATGAACTGGCTGTTAGTGGTGGTAATGTTGGCGATGAAAAAGTAACCGTAAGTATCAATAATGGTTCTTTAAGCAAAATTGGCCCCGGCCGTTATATTGCAAAACCTAATGCTGTTGGTAAAGCTACTGTTACTGTAAATTCTGATGGCAGACCAAGCAGCTTTGAGTTCCGTGTAAAAAATGTACCTGATCCTGTTGCAATGGTTGGTGCAAGCAAAGGGGGCCGAATGCCATCAAATCAATTTAAAGCTCAAGTAGGTATACGTGCTGAGTTAGAAAACTTTGTATTTGAAGGTGTAACATTTTCGGTTACCGGATATGTAATCTATTTAACCGGCGCAGGCTTCCCTGATCCACAGTTCAGACAGGTAAGCGGAAACAGCTTTGCACCTGTACAGGATTTGATTAATAAAGCAAAACCAGGTACAACAATCACACTTGATGAAGTTCGTGCATCTGGTCCAGGTGGCAGCAGAAAAATCCCCGGTGTGTTTTTTAACCTTTATTAATCCGGGTAAAATATTATTTCTTTAAAAATTGCGTTATAACAGTATAAAACTGGCAAAATGAAAATGAAAAACCTAGGGATTGGCCTCTTGCTTTGTTGCCTGATGGGTTCTGTTGCAGTATCTGCACAAACAAAACCCAAAAAGCCAAGAACAAAAACACAGCGTCCACAAGCACAACAACCATCTGGGTATGGAACGCCAACCCAACAACAGCCATCATCTGGTTATGGTACACAGCCTTCAGGCTATGGGAATAATAACCAGCCACAGCAAACAAATCAACCAGCTGCTAACGTTCCGATCGTTGTAGTTCCTTCAACAGGAAATGCTGCAACCGACTCAATAAAGCCTTCATTGAGAAATGATGCTTCTATTGAGCGCAACCTTATAAAGGATCGCCAGCCCCTGGCATATGAACATATCCGTGAGGATGATGCGGTTTACCGCCAGCGTGTATGGAGAGAAATCGATACCCGTGAAAAAATGAATCTTCCCTTCCGTTATGCGGCCGATGAGGATAATGGAAACCAGCGCTTCATTTCTATATTATTACAGGCAATCAGAAGCAGGGAAATAACAGCTTTTGATGCTGCAGGCGGAGATGACCGTTTTACAACACCTCTTACACCTGATAAAGTAATGGAATCATTTGCAGGTGGAGTTGATACTGTTCCGGTTTATGATATGCAGGGTAATATTACACGTTACGAAGTGCGTACCCGTGAATTTGATCCCGATAGTATTTATCAATATCGTATGAAGGAAGAGTGGGTATTTGACAAAGAGTCATCAAGAATGTTTGTACGTATACTCGGCATTTGTCCAATTAAACCCCAATATACTTCAACTGGTGTATTTATAGGTATGGTACCGATGTTCTGGGTTTATTATCCTGATGCACGCCCTTTACTTTCAAGGTATGAAGCATTCAACGGTAAAAACTTTGGAGCCAGAATGACATGGGAAGAGCTGTTTGAAAACAGGATGTTCAGCAGTTATATTACTAAGTCAACAATGGACAATCCATACGACAGAAGATTGAAGGATTATATCAAAGATCCGATCCTCCGTTTGCTCGAAGGTGAAAACATTAAAGACAAGATATTTAATTACGAACAGGATCTCTGGTCGTACTAAAATCAGAAAATACAGTTTAAAAGCCGCTTTTACAAAAGCGGCTTTTTTGTGTTTTTAAGCGAAATTATTTGCTTTCCTCTCTGAAACACGTAGAACTACTATATCTAAATGATAGATTATCAGGCCTGGAATAAAAATAAAATTATTCTAAAAAAATACCTGTTTGCGGTATTGATTTGTAGATAAGTGTTTGTATCTTCGTTTCGGTTTTTCATAGGATATTGGATTTTAAAGACGGGGCTGGATTTCTATCCTGGCCCCATTTTTTTTATACCTGCAGTCCGGTCTTTATCAATCTGGCTTTTTGTTCCCCAATAACTGCAGCAATTTCTTCAAGAGAAGCATTCCTGATTTTTGTTACCGATTTAAATTCTTTCAGCAACGTATCAATTGTTGCAGCACCTATACCTGCAATATTTTCCAGCTCTGTTTTAAATGTTCCCTTACTTCTTTTATCTCTGTGAAAAGTGATGCCGAAACGGTGTACTTCATCTCTTATTCTCCTGATGAGGTTTAAAGATTCACTGTCGTAAGGAATCTTTAATGATTGCTGGTCTCCGGTAAAGAAAATTTCTTCTACATTTTTTGCAAGCCCAACAACTGTCATCTTGTTTTCAAGATTCAGTTCTTTGATGCTTTCCATTGCAGAGGATAATTGTCCTTTTCCTCCATCAATAATTACTAATTGTGGCAATGGCTGATTCTCTTCTGTTAAACGTTTGTAACGCCGCCCCACTACTTCCTTCATTGATGCAAAATCATTGATGCCTGTTACTGTTTTAATATTGAAATGCCTGTAGTCTTTTTTACTTGGTTCGCCATTCTTAAAACATACCATTGCTGCAACAGGATAACTTCCCTGGAAGTTTGAGTTATCAAAGCATTCAATGTGCATAGGTACCTGCTGCAGGTGAAGTTGCTGCTGTAACTGCAACAATATTTTTTGTGAAGCTTCTTGTTTCCTGTCTGATAGATGAAGAGATTGTTTTCGTTTAAACTCTTCTACAAAAAAAGCCACATTTTTTTGCGACAGTTCCAGTAATTTTTTCTTTTCTCCGGATTTAGGTGCAGTTATTTTTAATTGTTCATCTAATAATTCTATCTCAACCGGAACGATAATCTCTGGTGAAATGCTTTCAAATTTGTTACGGATAAAACTCACAGCAAATTCAAGGATTTCTTTTTCAGTTTCACCCAGGTGGCTTTCTAATTGTATATTTTCTGTTTGAATAATGCTTCCGTTTTGCACCATCATATAATTCAGGAACGCTTTATTCTCATTTAAAAGAATCGAAAACACATCCGCATCACCCATTCTTGGATTTACAACAGTAGAAGTTGATTTATAATTTTCCAGGTGCTCAATTTTCTTACGGGTGATTTCTGCTTTTTCAAAATTCATATCAAAAGCAAATGATTTCATTTCTTCTTTCAGCTGCCTGATAACAGGGGATAGGTTTCCTTTGAGTAAATTTTTAACCTGTTCCATGTTTGCCTGGTAATCTTCCAGCGATTGTAAGCCCTCGCAGGGGCCTTTACAGTTACCTAAATGATATTCAAGGCAAACCTTAAACTTCCCTTTCTTAATATTGGTTTCTGAAAGATTTAGTTTGCAGTTTCGGATAGGGATATTCTGACGGATAAATTCTATCAGATCCCTCACTTTTGCAACGGATGTAAACGGCCCAAGGTATTGTGAACCATCGTGGATTTTTTTTCTTGTCAGAAAAACTCTTGGGAAAGGCTCCTTTTTTATAACAATGAATGGATAGCTTTTATCATCCTTCAGATCAATATTAAAAACAGGCTGGTATTGTTTGATCAGTGAGTTTTCAAGAAAGAATGCATCCTGTTCTGAATTAACAACTGTAAACTCTATCGTATGAATTCTCCTTACTAACTCCTGCGTTTTGTACGATTGAAGTGTTTTTGTAAAATAGGAGGAAACTCTTTTACGCAGGTGTTTTGCCTTGCCAACGTACAGCAGTTTTTTATCAGCATCAAAGTATTTATAAATGCCTGGTTGTGCCGGGATTCCGGGCAATACTTTTTTTAATTCGGCTTCAGTCATGATTAATCATCCTCTCTTTCGTCCCAGATCACCCGTTCAGTTATAACTTTTTCCGGCTCGTTCTTTTTTGTTACGGAAGTAATCAGGGTAAAGCTTTTGTTATGCTTCCATAAAATTTGTTGTGAAACGGCTGAGTCACTGTTTTCTTTATACCGTACAAGATATAACTGACTGATCTGTTCTTTTTCAGGGTTCACATATACATCTACCCTTGAAATGGGACAGTTTGTACTGATTGCATCATACGTGATGGTTATAGTATGAATAGTGGCATCAGCAAAAGAAGTTTCTTTAAAGTTTTTTTCGAAATTCTTTTTTTCCAGCTCTTCTACGAGGAATTGACCTGCAATCTGCTTCACCTGTTCTTTTGTGATGAATTGTGAATCAGTAAACA
>JBEBHT010000371.1:0-4178 GCA_040081135.1 Lacibacter sp.
TTTACTGAAAAATTCTGTCCGTAACAGTAACAAGTACTCAGCACAAAACCAATGACAAATATTATACTCCTCATAATTATTTTTTAGACTTACCTAAACTTTAATTTAGATAAATATAGAAAATATTTGAGATTCTGCGCTTATTTTTTGGAAGAAAAATGCCAGGCAATCCATAAAAAAGCAATGAGAGCAATGGTTGCAGCCGAAAAGAAAACAAATGCAGGTCCTGTTTTCAGCCATAAGAAACCGGCTAAAGAACTGGCTATCAGTGCAGCAATACTCTGCAGCCCGGTATATAAACCTATAGCCGAGGCTGTTTCAGTTTTAGGAACAAGATTACTGATCCATGCTTTGGATATTCCATCTGTAGCTGCTGCATAAATACCATAGCAGAAAAACAAACCAATAAAAACAGGAATAGATGAGGTTACTGCAAAGCCTGTATAAGTGACACAGAAAAAAAGAAGTCCCATTAAAAAGATGTTTCGCATACCTATCCTGTCGGCAAGTTTGCCAAGTGGAAATGATGCTAATGCAAAAATCAAATTGTAAAAAATATAAACAGCTATTACCGATGTATCGGATAAACCAGCTGCTTTCATTTTCAATAAAAGAAATACATCTGAGCTGTTGAATAATGCAAACAGCAGTAAACCAATCAGCAACTTCCTGTAAGAAACATTTGCTTCTTTCCAATAGCGGAAGGTTTGATGAAATGGAATTGCATTCTTTGGAATATGCTCTGTTTTCTTTTCTTTTACCAGCCAGGTAAAAATAATGGCCGCAATACCGGGAATAAATGCAAACAGGAATAACCGTTTATAATCACCGGGATAAAAATATAAATACAGCAATGCAATGAGAGGACCAAGCACAGCTCCAAACGTATCCATCATGCGATGAAAGCCAAATACAGTTGCTTTATTTTCAGGAATTGTTTCATCGCTCAGTAATGCATCACGTGGAGCAGTACGCAAACCCTTACCTGCCCTGTCAAGAAACCTTGAAGAAAATATCCACCATAACTGTGTACTCAAAGCCAGCATCGGTTTTGCAATCGCACTTAGCAAATAACCCAAACGAACAAATGGTAAACGCTTACCGCTTGCATCACTCAATCGTCCGAAATAACTTTTACCCAATCCTGCAACCGCTTATGCAAAACCTTCAAGAATACCAATCACTAATACCGAATAGCCGATGCTTTTCAGGTAAACAGGCATAACGGGATACAGCATTTCACTGGCCATATCCGTAAACAGGCTGACGAATGAAATGACCCAGATGGTTCTTGTAATTGGTTTGAATAACTTCATGCTGTACTGCAAATGTAGATTAACAGCAATACTATAGAACAAAATAGTAGGCACTGACTAAAAGACGATGCTTTACTTACAGCAATCCTTCTTCTGAAAAAGTGAAAGGACAAATAACAGTATTGATTTTACAACTCTCATTTCAACGCATTTAAAAAATAATGCTCCAGGCTGATGAAGTAAGATTGCTTTGCCATACGATGGGCATTACCTGCCAATTGATAGCGGGCACCAAGATTTAATCTGGTACTGCTTTTAAAAATAAACTGAACAGCTGGTGCAATATCAAGATAACTTCTGCTGATATCTGTATTCTTTAATCCAAGGAATTCACAATACAAATTGAAATTGGTTTGATTGTAACTGGTATAATTCCGTGGAAACAACAAATAACCCATAGATAAATTATATTGAACACCCTCATTTGAAAAAGGAAGCGCTAAAAACAGTTTATCTTTTTTTTCAAGTTGACGGATATAAGAAACCCCGGCAGTGGCAGCAAATTTATTCACCAGCTGAGTTGCCAGCACTCCTGCCTGTACACCACTGTTATCGCCATCCAAATTTAACTCCTGGTACACCAGCGGATTATTCGACCATGCACCTGCTGCAAATGCAGCAGCACGAAAATGTTTATGCACATCATCCTTACTGTAAAACCTGTATTTGGCATAAAGCCTTATACTTTCAAAGCGCATGCCCTCTTCAAAAAACATATTGGAAAAACTTCCGGCTGCAGTAAGCATGATTTTTTTACTTATGCCAATCTGCACTTCGGGCATCAGCCTGTATTCCCTTCTGTTCACATAATGATAAGGCTTCATTGTTTTCATGGAAAGCTTTGCAGCAATTGCTTTTGCCGGAATATTGGAAGCAGGGTTTGTAAATACATACAACTCCTGTGCCCCTGCAATAGAAACAATGAAAACCAATACGCTTATGAATAATAAACGGAGCATAGAATAAAAAGTTCCGCTGTTGGCGGAACCGTTACTTTAAATAGTTACATGATAAATACGTGTACCCTGTGCCTGACCTGTTTTAAAACTTTCAGCTTTTGTGAACGCTGCAAATTTTTTGTACTCTTTTACAGGTACAAAATTTTTGTCAACGATTGTAATCGTCTGCTCACCATTCAGCACCTGGCTTTTAATATTCAGGAAATGAAAAACTTTTCCTTCAACAGTTACTGACTTGTCATTTTCAATTGCCGTGTTATTGAACACCGTTACGATCTGCAGTTTAGCAACAGAGAAACCTGCATCCTCTACTTTCTTACGCAGCTGATCGAAATTTATTTCTGTTCCCTGTTTGAAGATGATGAGAAAAGAAGAGTTGGCAATATCTGCATCCACCTTCTCTACAAAAGAAAGTGTCTTTAATGATTTGTTGATGGCATTGCTGCACATGGCGCAGGTTAATCCACTGGCCTGTAATGTGGCCGATTTAAACTGTGCTTTCCCAAAGAAAACCGACAGCAGAAAAACAAACAAAAGTAATTTCTTCATATTCCGGTTTGTTAGTGAATGAAAAACTGTTGCAGGCAATATTGCCTGCAACAGTTTTGTCTTGCTATAAAGTTAATTTGTTTTTTTGCAGCAATCAGCGCCTTTTTCACATTTCATATCCTTCATGGCAACTGTTCCTGTTCCTTCCTTCTTGCAGCAACCTTCACCTTTTTCACATTTCATCTCTGCGCAGCAACCGCCTTCTTTTGCACAGGTTCCGTTTGCACAGCAATCAGCCTTGCCTTCCATTTTCTTGCAGCATTCTTTATCACCTGTGCATTTACCATCTTTCATGCAGCATGCTTTTGCTTCAGTTGAAGCAGCAGCTTTACGATCATACTTGCAGCACTCGTGCAGGTTATTATATGCTTCTTCAACTCCAGTGTATTTTACGTTATCATAACCGGCATCAGCAATTCCTTTCTGAATTTTATCTTCTGATGTTTTTGTTGATGCATATTTTACAGTCATCACTTTTGTATCAACATTCCAATTTGCATAAGTGGCGCCGCTTTTTTTAGCTGCACCTTCAATGGTTGTTTTGCACATACCGCAGTTACCCCATACTTTGAAAGTGGATGTCTTTACTGCTGATTTTGTGCCGCCTGATTTTGTTTGTGCATTGATTGTTTGTACGCCTGCAAACAAAAACATGAATGCGGCAATTATTTGAAATGATTTCATTGTTTATTTTTTTAGTTTAAATATAATAATAGATTTCCTTCTGCTGATAGCAGATAGACTGAACAGGAAAAAATTCAAACTAAATCAGGAAAACATTGATATCCCTGTACACTTTATTCAGTGTTTTGGGAGGAGGAGAAAAATATTCGGTTGAAGGAATTGCAGACAAGCCCTGTTCGGGTTCATGCAAAAGAGTAAGATGTTCCGGAGTTTCTGAACTGATAGATGCCAATTCAAATGCAAAAGCAGAAGCCTGGTGAGAATCGTTCAGCTTTACTGTTTTTACATCATCCTTACAGCAATGATTTTCTGTTTTGCTCATTCCGCACTTGCTGCAGGATCCATCATCATGGTCTTTATCATGATTGAATGTAATGGAAGATATTTTCCCCATACAATAATGAATATTCATTACCACACCGCTTGTAACGGCAAGATAGAATACTGCAATCATTGATATAAGAACCTTCTTCATCATGAACTGTAAAGATAATCTTTTAAACAGGAAAGCAGGTACCAATCAGTTAACAAAGCCCCAAAAGATACCGAAACGGAGATAATAACCGGGAGTTGGCTGTAAAGGGGTAGCCATATTGTTATTCAAAAAGCCAAACGAGGGACTCAACTCTGCCGTATTCAGGTTTTCAGCCCTGATAAACAGGGATAAACT
>JBEBHT010000372.1:0-4173 GCA_040081135.1 Lacibacter sp.
ACTATTATTTTTGAAAATATATTCATCTTAGAAGTATTTCAGCCAAAGCTTTTCTAGGCACTATATTTTAATGAAAAAGATTTATTACTAATACAGTTTAATACAAACTCACCCACAATAAAAAGAACCTCAAAAAAGAAGCTCTTTTTATTTATTCACTATTCAGTTTAGTTTGTAGAAAAACCTGTTTCCTCCGCCAGTTCAACTTCACTGTAATCTTTTACCACATTATACAAGGTGTCACGTTCAACGGGTTTGCGTTTTGCCTGTTTAATGAGCGCCACTAATTGTTCAGTGGTCATAGCAGGTGATTGTTCTTCACTGCCGGCCATACTGTAAATTTTGGTAGTATCATCAATTGTTCCGTCAATATCATTTACACCAAAGGATAAAGTCATTTGTGCATTATGTCTTCCAAGCATTGGCCAGTAAGCTTTCAGGTGCGGGAAGTTATCTAAGAACAATCTTGCAATGGCATACATCTTCATGTCTTCCACTACGGTGCTTTCAGTAATATGACTCATATCGTTATCCATGTTACGGAACTTGAGGGGAATGAAAGTCTGGAAGCCATTTGTTTCATCCTGCAGATTGCGTAAGCGGTTCATATGATCAATGCGGTGCCAGTATTTTTCAATATGTCCGTAGAGCATGGTTGCATTACTGTGCAGCCCGAGTTTATGTGCTGTTTCATGAATCTTCAACCATCCATCTCCATCAACTTTATCGGCACAGATCTTTTCACGGATCTCGGGGTGGAAAATTTCGGCACCACCACCGGGTATGGAATCCAGTCCGTGACTGATGAGTGTTTTCAATCCTTCTTCCACACTCACTTTTGCTTTGCGGAACATATAATCGTATTCAACTGCAGTAAATGCTTTGATATGGATACCGGGACGATGATCTTTAATTGCTTTCAGCAGATCAGCAAAGAACTGCAGATCCATTTTAGGATGTACACCGCCTACAATATGTACTTCAGTAACAGGAATGCCATCATACTTCTGTACCATGTGCAGCATCTGTTCAATACTCAGTTCCCATCCTTCTTCTTTTTTTGCATAGATCTTGGAGTAAGAACAAAAGTTGCAGCTGAACACACAAAGGTTGGTGGGTTCTATATGAAAATTGCGGTTGAAATAAGTGGCATCGCCATGCAAGCGTTCACGTACGTGATTGGCCAGTGCGCCAAGAAAGGGGAGACTTGCTTTTTCAAATAACAATAAGCCATCGGCTTCGGTAATGCGTTCTTTGTTATAAATCTTTTCAGCAATTGCCTGTAATGAACTGTCTACACGATTGCCTTTGATCAATGCTTCTAATCCTGTTTCCATTGTTTTGTTTTTTGTTCCGGTTGCTGAGGACATCAACCGGGGCTTGAACTTCCTGCAAAGTTACGCTGTGAACAGTTTCGGTAAGGCATCTTTTCTCCACGTCTTACTGATTGCTGTCAGGCCAGCATCTGACCTAACTCTTAATTTATTTTCAAAACTTTTATCGTTTGTGTTTCTTTGGCTCTGTACACAATCTGCACAGTGTAGATACCGCTGCTGAGTGCACCAAGATTCACTTGCAGGTAATTTGGGCCGAAATTATTTCCGGGTATTCCCATGGCTATTTTCTTCTGCCAAACCAATTGTCCAACATGATTGTACACATTGATGTATTCAATATTCAGAGGCTTCTGGTAATACTGCAATACAAAGCTTTCCCTGAATGGGTTGGGAGTAATCATGATTCCCTTTTGTTTCAAATTGGGATTGGCATCTTTTACGGTGATATTGATATCATCGATATAAATATTGTTCTCGTAATTGGTAGTGTTTTTAATAACGGCCTGCACATAATCGGCAGTTGAACTTGAAAAATCACCAAGGAAAGCAGTATCCATTCTCCATTGACCGGCAGTTGGAACAAAGGCTGTTTTGGTTCCGATGTTTCCTGTTGTTACAAGTTCCTTCCCCCATTTTTTATACACACTTGTATAGGTTAATCCGCAATCAGAAGTAACAAGTACTTCCAGTGTATCGGTTGGATTGAATAATGAATCAGGCGGACTGTAAGTTGCTGCTGCTACCTGGAAGGTAAGGAAGGCAGAATCTTTTCCTTTCACTGGTACCAATGGTAAATACATCCAGTCGGTTGCACCATTAAAAGTATAATCAAAGTTGTTGATGAACATAGATGCATTGCCTGTTTTTGCTGCGGCTGTTGTGCGTTGCCATGTAATATCTGCATCTGTATTAAAGCGTTGCCAGTTGTTGGGAGGGAAATTAACGCTTTCAAAACCTTCAAAGTAGGGCAGCGTAACTAATGGAAAAACAACTCCACCAAGATGTCCTGTATCATTCGCCACTTTCTGATCAACAGCTCCGTTTGGATTGGATGTGTACACAATGAGGTTACTGTTTGTGCCGGAGTTCAGTGGCATTGCATTAAGAATAATATCTGCAGTTGCCTGAGGTGCGATTGTACCTGTCCAGTTAGTAACAACTGCCGCACCTGTTCCAAATTTTGCAGAGATGGTAAGGCTCGTAATATTATCAGTTCCCACATTCTTAATAGTAACAATTGGTTTATAAGAACTGCTGCAGGTAAAAATCAAATCAGTTGTATTGCCGCAAAGTTCATAATAAGCATCCCTGAATTTTTCAAAGCGCACATCCCTGTTCAGTGAAGGAAGAGGAGTACATCCATCGGAACTTGTTAATCCCTGCATCCATGGAGTAGCAAGCAAAACAGCTTCCATGCGGTTGTATTGTTCGGGTGTGTACATTACCATTGCACGGTCATCAACATAATCCATATAATTCATCCACATGATGCCGGGAGCAGTTGCTGTACATGAATCTGTTATTATGCTATCTGCAGCCGGTGATCCGAATGTGCATTTAACCTGTTTGGGTGTTTCGGCAATGCCATCATCATCCCGACAGTTCTGTGCACCATCACAATTATTGGGTCCCCATATATGATTGAGATCGAAGAAGTGACCAATTTCATGTGTGCCTGTGCGGCCGAGATTAAAGGGAGCCTGGGCAAAAACGCCTCTGCCAAGTGAACGGAAACTGTTTACAAATCCTCTTTCATTCAAAGGATAAACAGAAAGCGGAACGGATGCAAAAAAGGAATAGCCCAAAAAAGTGGAAGGCATCTGGCAAACCCAGATGTTTAGATATTTTGTTGGATCCCATGCATTGCTGCCGCCTTTGCAGGTATACTTTACAGGATCATCAACGCCGGGTGAGGAAATGGTGGAAGTTGTAACACGAACAATTCCATTGCTTGCATCTCCTTTGGCATCTCTACGGGCAAGACAAAAACGGATATTACTTTTTCCAAACAATGGTTTGAAGGCAGCAGGAATTCTTGATGAGTCTGCATTTAACCCTGCATAATCTTCATTCAAAACATCTATCTGCGATTGCACCTGTGCATCTGTTACCAATGCCGGGTTTGATAAAACGATATGAACAACTACAGGAATTGTATAAGTGGCATTGGTACGCTGGGTAGTTTTAATCTGTTCATAAGCCTGCAGGGTTTTTTGCCTGTTAAGCTCCATTTCTTTTTTAAGCGATGGATATTTTTTGATGAGCTCATCCATCACTGTTTGTGTGCCGCAGCGGTGATTGCTTCCGGTTGGTACAGATGGGGCCTGCTTTTGTTTTTGTGCGGATACGGAAAACAGGAGCAGGGAAAAAACCAGGGAAATACAAATGCCTTTCAATGTCATTGATAATAGTTAATATGTGTGAATGTACGACAGGAATTAAAAAAAAGATGCATGTATCCGGTTAAGACATGACCTGATTCGGTAAACGCTGCCCAAACGGGAATAATCAGTGACTGAAAGAGCCTGTTTAAGTTTAATGACATTGAGCAGGCCGGCAGTACAATATTCTAAAAACAATTATCTTTCCTTTTTATAGATGAGGATATTTACAATCAAAACCATTTTGTGATGAGTATAAAGTTTCGTCTTACGATTTTGAGTTTCTTAGAATTTTTTATCTGGGGTTCATGGCTGATCACTGTTGGTGCTTACTGGTTTCAGAATAAGCAATGGTCGGGTGCTGAGTTTGGTGCCATCTTTTCCACCATGGGAATCTCTGCTCTCTTTATGCCAACCATCACTGGTATTATTGCCGATCGATGGGTAAATGCAGA
>JBEBHT010000373.1:0-4165 GCA_040081135.1 Lacibacter sp.
CAGGCCGAACGAAAAGTTCATCAGCTGGATATGGAGAGAAAGAAAGCTATGCAAGGGAAATTGGAAATGGGTAATAACAGGAGACAGATGTGATGGGTTGCAATATAGAGCGCAGTTCTTGAATTTGCAAGCACTGTTAAGAAATACATCAGGAAAGTACTTTATCAGCCGCTTCAAAAGCCTTTTTCTTTTTATAGGCATACCACCATTGCGGGGCCGTTTTCTTCAGCATGGTATCAATACTCCTCATCCCGAATAAGTTCCAAACACCCCTGAGTTTGGGCACAACTCCCTCCTGTAAAGCCCTAAGGCTCATTGCAAAACCACTGTCAATATACTCCATATGGTGCCAGCAACCGGCAGGCATAAACAGTGTATCGCCGTGCTCCATCACGGCCTCAAAACCTGTTGCCTGTTTTATAGCAGGAAATGTATGGTAATCAGGATTCCCATTTTGTTCACTGTAACGGCTGAAATCGGCAAGACTCAGTACCTCGAAAGGCTTGCGGTACAGTTTATACTGTTCTTCAAAAGGAAATAACAGCACCCGTTTACGGCCGACAAACTGCGTATGCAGGATATGTGAAAGATCAATATCAAAGTGCATATGTGTTATGGAAGAAGCTCCGCCGGCAAACAGCATCGGGTATTTTTTTACAAAGCCCGTCATGTATTCTTCCGGCCAGGTAAAATCCTGTGTGAGCTGTGGTGCATGATCAAAAATATTGAAGAGGAAAAGCCTCCATGCTGCAGGACCTTTCGAAATCATATCAATATACTCCCCAAAGGTTTTGTAATCATCTGCTGTATTAATGGGTGTATACGCATCGCTTTTGATATTATTATAAATGCCTACACGATGATGGCCTGCCACTTCTTTTAAAAAATTCCAATCCCATTTCTGAAACGCCGGCCATGATTTTGCCAGTGATTTAATAATAACAGGTTTGCCGGTTAGATAATAGTCATTACGGAATTGCTCCGCACTGAGCTGATCATATGTATCAATCGGTTTTAGTTGCATAATAGCGGCTGGTATATTGAAGTATTAAATATAAATGAACTATTGCAATTTTAATACTTATGAATATCACAAAATTCATCCCTTCAATTGCTTAATTTTAGTATTATGCTGTTGCATGTACATCCTCTTAACCCGCAGCCAAGACAAATTAAAACAATTATTGATTGTTTGAAAAGCGGTGGAATTATCATTTATCCAACCGATACTATTTATGGTTTAGGTTGTGATATTTTTCAGCACAAAGCCATTGAACGCATCTGCCGAATTAAAAATGTTGATCCGCAGAAAGCACAGTTATCATTTATCTGTAACGATTTGAGCGATCTGAGTACTTACACAAAAAGCATCTCCACTCCTTTATACCGCTTATTGAAACAACATCTTCCCGGCCCGTATACATTCATTCTGCCTGCCAGTAAAGAAGTGCCAAGGATTTTAAAAAGTAAAAAAGATACCATCGGTTTGCGTGTACCGGATAATCTTATTGCCCGAACGATTGTGCAGGAACTTGGTCATCCAATTTTAAGTGCTTCTTTGCCGGGAGAAATGGTGGAAGAATATACTGATCCCGAATTAATGCAGGAGAACTTTAAAAAATTAGTTGATCTCGTTGTTGATGGCGGCATTGGTGGTATGACTCCTTCAACCATTGTTGATTGTACAGAAGAAATGCCGGTGGTAATCAGGGAAGGATTAGGTGAATGGGCAGAATAAAAAACGCCCCGGAAAAGCCGGAGCGTTATATATGTCGGGAAAAAGAATGTTATCTTCTTGTTCTGTTATTGTGCACTGCAATATGACGTTGTCTTTTATACTGTCTCATTTCTCTTTTAATATGTTTCCTTTCCATTGGTCCAATTTTACCATCGTTGCGTTTGGCCATTCGGATATCACGGCGGATATGCTGCTTCTTTTTTTGTAAATGAATGGCTTCACCCTTGGTTATTTTTCCCTGGCGGACATTGTGTCCATAAGCCTGGTGTTTTCTTGCCTGTGATTGTTTTACCTGTGCTGATGCGGTTATACCGATGCCTGCAAAGAGGATAATGAACAGGAGTAATAATTTAGTTTTCATGTGTTTAGTTTTTTTGCTGTTAATAATCCATTCTATGACGGAGCACTAAAGTAAAAGTTTAAACTACTCTTGAAAAAGTTCCTCTTCCCTGTTGGGCTGAATATTAAACGACATGCGGTGATGCATACATAAACCAAACTCTTCAATTGCTCTGCGGTGCTCTGCTGTTCCGTAACCTTTATTCCTTTCCCAGTTGTACTGCGGAAAGTTTTTATGCAGGTTCAGCATGTATTCATCCCTGTACGTTTTGGCTAAAATGCTGGCGGCTGCAATGGAGGCGAAACGTCCATCCCCTTTTACAAAACATTTATGCGGCATTCTGTTGTATTTGGTGAAACGGTTGCCGTCAATCAATAACAATTGAGGTTTTTGTTTGAGTTCATCCAATGCAAGGTGCATGGCTTTGAACGATGCTTTAAGAATATTGATCCGGTCAATTTCTGCTGCTTCCACTTTTGCTACTGCAAAGCTTATGGCTTCCTGTTCAATGATCACCCGCAAACTATCCCTGTCTTTTTCCTTTACCTGCTTGGAATCATTGAGTAACGGATGATAGAAGTCTTTTGGCAATATAACAGCAGCTGCATACACCGGCCCGGCATAACAGCCCCTGCCCGCTTCATCGCAGCCGGCTTCGGTTAACTCATCCTGGTAAAATGAAAGTAATGCCACAGCTCAAAGATATTTGTTATCCTCACATGGAAACCTGCGGGGTTTCAGTAACCCCTAACTTTACATTCAGTATTTCAAAAACGCCGGTGGTTATCTAAAAATAAAGTTCAACATTTGTATATGAGTACTACGCAAATAAGCGACAACCTGCTGCGCAGCAATTATCCGCTCTTCGAAGAAGGTTTGATCCACGAAATTGAGGAGGCTGGTGAATTCAAAACCTTTAAGGCCAATGAAGTAATGATGCGGAAGGGGCAGTTTATCCGCAGTACTATGCTCATGTTAAACGGCCTCATTAAAATATATCGTGAAGATGATGACGGAAACGAGTTCCTCATGTATTATCTCAAACCCGGCGAAGCCTGCGCACTCTCCATGGTGTGTGCGGCTAAACATGAAGCCAGTCCCATTATGGCAAAAGCCGTGAATGAAACAGAAGTGATGATGGTTCCTGTTGATACCATGAGTGAGTGGATGAGCAAATATAAAAGCTGGTACCAGTTTGTAATTGAAACCTACCGTGCACGCTTTGACGAACTCCTGATTACACTTGACAATGTTGCCTTCAGAAGTATGGATGAGCGACTGGAATTTTATTTAAAAAGAGCAAAAGAAGCGCAGCATACAAACACAATTGAAATAAGCCACCAGGAAATTGCAAATGAACTCAATACATCAAGAGAAGTAATATCCCGGCTGTTGAAAAAGATGGAACAAAAGGGGATGCTGGACTTACACCGCAATGTTATTGAATTAAAGAATATCTGATCTCTTTGCTTTGTGATTTGAATCACCCAACTTGCAGGAAATACACGCCACATTTGCAACCATGGAAATCGTTGGTTATATCGCATCCATTTTAATCGGTCTTTCGTTGGGTCTTACGGGCGGTGGAGGCTCCATCTTAACCGTACCTGTATTGGTTTACCTCTTTAATGTTGAGCCTGTGCTTGCAACAGGTTACTCACTATTCATTGTTGGTGCAACCAGTTTTGTTGGTGGTATTAAGTCGTACATGTACAAACAGGTTGACTTCAGGGCAGTATCTCTGTTTGGAATACCGTCCATCTTTTCCATTTTTATTGCACGGCATTTTGTATTGCCCATTATTCCTGAAACGGTATTTCATATCTCCGGCTATGCAGTGCAGCGGGGAAGTTTTTTAATGATGGTGTTTGCTGTAGTGATGCTCGCTGCTTCTTTTTTTATGGTGAGCCCGAAAAAAGAAACGGAAACTGAGGAAGAAGAAGTACAGCAATACAAATCGCTTTCACTGCTGATCCCGGGCTTGCTGGTTGGTTTTATCACCGGTTTACTGGGTGCAGGTGGTGGTTTTATGATTATTCCGGCACTGGTGCTCATACTGAACCTGCCAATGAAAAAAGCTATTGGCA
>JBEBHT010000044.1:0-17427 GCA_040081135.1 Lacibacter sp.
AAATCCATCCTTGCCGGCTTCATACACTTTCCCGTTCACTGAAAATTCATCAACAGGTGCTTCATACTGATTAAACACTTTTACTTTCACCTGCTGCTGTGCATCTGCACTTCCCAAATAAAATACACTGACCAAAAAAACTATCAATCTGAATTTCATTCTTATAAGTTTATATACTTTCCTGATTTCTTTAAAATAATTATACTGCTGCAGGTTCATGCCCATCACCCAATTCACCTTCCCATTTGCTTACTACAGATGTTGCCAATGCATTACCAACCACATTTGTCATACTTCTGAACATATCGCAAAAATGATCGATTGGTAAAATCAAAGCCACACCTTCAGGTGGAATATTAAACATGGCGCAGGTTGCAAGCACAACAACCAACGATGCTCTTGGTACACCTGCAATTCCTTTACTGGTTAACATCAACACCAGTAACATTACCAGCTGTGTTGGCAGATCAAGATGCACACCATAAGCCTGTGCTATGGCCAGACTTGCAAAAGTCATATACATCATGCTGCCATCAAGGTTAAAGGAATAGCCGAGCGGCAATACAAAAGCAACAATTTTATCCTTGCAACCAAATCGTTCAAGCTCTTCCGTGAGTTTGGGAAAAACGGCTTCGCTGCTGGTTGTACTGAAGGCTATTAATAATGGTCCGCCGATTCTTCTTAATAAAACTTTCATTCTTGGCCCAAGGATCAGAAATCCAACTCCAATCAATACCGCCCACAAAATGGCAATACCCAAAAGAAAATATGCAAAGTAGATGAGATAAAACTGAAAGATGCCCAATCCCTTTGCAGCCACCACAGCAGCCAGTGCGCCGAACACACCCACAGGTGCAAAATTCATTACATAGTTCACCATTTTTAAAATGATATGCGATGCAACATCCAGCGCCTTGATTAACGGCTTTGTATAATCGCCCATGGCAGCAGCAGCAACCCCAAAGAAAATAGAGAAGACAACGATCTGCAGAATTTCATTTGTAGCCAATGCTTCAAACAAACTCTTGGGAATAATATGCTCCACAAAATTCTGAAGAGAGAAAGTGGAAGTTTTTGTCATCAGATCTTTTACACCTTCTGTATCAGCCTGTGATAAATTAATATAGGTTCCGGGCTTAAACACATTCACCAGTAACATGCCCAATAAAAGTGAAGCAAGTGATGCAGTAATAAACCAAAGCAAAGCTTTGCCGCCAACCCTGCCTACTGCCTTTAAATCACCCAGTTTGGCAATACCAACAACAAGGGTTGTAAACACAAGCGGGGCAATGATCATTTGCACAAGGCGGATGAAAATATTACTGAGAAGTTTGATATTCTTTGAAAAGTCCCTGATGAATTCCTCAGAAGATGAAACATGAACAATATACCCGACAATGATACCCAGCACCATTGAAAGAAGGATGTAAATAGTTAAACGATTCCCCTTGCCCATGCAGTAATTTTTATGAGTCGCAATATACGGCTTTCGGGTTTGAAAGAAAGGCTGCCAAACCGTTAATAAATCTTTTGAGGGTTTTTTAGAATAAATCTCTATTTTTCAGGTTCGTAAAATATTTAAAACCACAACCACACAAGTATGAGTTTATTTGTAAAAAAACCTTTGGCCCAGCTTCTTGCGCAGGCAGAAGACAGTGAGAAAGGATTAAAACGGACACTGGGGGCAGGTAACTTAATTGCATTAGGCATTGGAGCGATTATAGGTGCAGGCTTATTTGTAAGAACTGCCGCTGCTGCCGGGCAGGCTGCCGGACCAGGCGTTACTCTTTCATTTATTGTAGCTGCCGTAGGTTGTGCTTTTGCTGGTTTATGTTATGCAGAATTTGCTGCCATGATCCCCATTGCAGGAAGTGCATACGCTTACAGTTATACAACCATGGGCGAACTGATTGCATGGATCATTGGCTGGGCATTAATTATGGAATACGCATTGGGTGCTGCTACGGTATCTATTGCTTGGAGTGAATATTTAAATAAGTTGCTGGGAGGGGCTGTTCCATATGAATGGTGCCACTCGCCTTTTGAAAGCTTTACCGATTCTGCAGGTATTCATCATTCGGGTATTATGAATGCACCGGCATTGGTAATTTTATTAGCACTTACATTACTGTTGATTAAAGGAACACAGGAATCAGCAATGGTAAATATGGTGATCGTATTTATTAAAGTAGCCATTGTAATCTTATTCATTGTAATTGGCTGGCAGTTTATTAAGCCGGAAAATCATATCCCTTATTTAATTCCTGCCGATACTGATCCTGTGAAAGACAGTGCCGGTAAAATCATTGCCGATTACAGCGGATGGAACAAACATGGTTTTGGTGGTGTACTCGGTGGTGCAGCTATTGTATTTTTTGCCTTCATTGGTTTTGATGCGGTAAGTACTGCTGCACAGGAAGCAAAAAATCCAAAAAGAGATATGCCGATTGGTATCCTCGGTTCATTGGTTGTATGTACTGTTCTGTATATTTTATTTGGACATGTATTAACCGGTGTTGCCAACTGGAAAGATTTTGTTGATCCTGAAAAAGGAAGAGAAGCTTCTGTGGCTTATGCCATTTCTACTTACATGATTGGATATGGATGGCTGGCAAAAGCTGTAACCATTGCAATTCTTGCAGGTTTCTCTTCTGTAATTCTTGTGATGCTGATGGGACAGAGCCGTATTTTCTATACCATGAGTAATGATGGTTTGATCCCGAAAGCATTTGGTGAACTTCATCCGAAATTCAAAACTCCTTATAAGGCCAACTGGATACTGTTCGTTTTTGTTGGGTTGTTTGCTGCTTTTGTTCCGGGACATGTTGCCGGTGATTTAACATCTTTTGGAACCCTGTTCGCCTTTGTGCTTGTAAGTGCAGGTGTATGGATGCTGAGAATAAAAGAACCAACTATTCACCGTCCTTTCAGGGCGCCACTGGTTCCGGTTGTTTCTACCTTGGGTGTATTGATTTGTACTGCCATGATTGTTGGGTTGGATGCACAGACATTAAAAGTTGCCTTTGCCTGGATGGGAGTTGGCTTAATTGTTTACTTCGTGTACAGCCGTCATCACAGTAAACTGAGAAATCCTTCTGAAATATTACCTCATGCCTCCGATTTTGAGAAGCATTAAATAATAATTGAACCTTTTTGAGATAAACCGTCCTGTATTCTGCAGGACGGTTTTTTGTTTACTGCCATCTCCCTAAATTTGCGGTCGCAAAGACCGGGTTTCTGATGAGCAGGATTGATGCTGTATAAGTGTGCGACGCAACGATTGAAGCAGCATTTGATGCAGCCAGTTACAAAAAATCATTAAAAATAGTATACAATGGGAAGGATTTTTGAAGTTAGAAAGAGTACCATGTTTGCCCGCTGGGATAAGATGGCAAAGAACTTTACCCGTATTGGTAAAGAAATTGTAATTGCTGTAAAAACTGGTGGATCAGACCCCAACTCCAATGCTGCCCTTCGCCGTTGCTTTCAAAATGCCAGAAGTGTGGGGATGCCGAAAGACCGTGTGGAAGCTGCCATTAAAAGGGCCATGGGCAAAGAACTCATTAACTACGACGAAATACTTTATGAAGGATATGCACCGCATGGTGTTGCCATCCTGGTTGAAACTGCAACTGATAATCATGTACGCACTGTGGCGAATGTAAAAAGTCATTTTACAAAAGGGCATGGTTCAATGGGTAACAGCGGCAGTGTAAGTTTCCAGTTTAAAAAATTAGGTGTGTTTAAACTGAAACCTGAAGGATTGAATGCAGAAGATCTTGAACTGGAGCTGATTGATTTTGGTTTGGAAGAACTGGGCGAAAGTACCGGCGAAAATGGTGAAGATGTTTTAGTGATCCGTTGTGCATTTACTGATTTTGGAAATATGCAGAAGGCATTAGAAGATAAAGGCATTACACCTATCAGTGCAGAACTGGAATGGCTTCCTTCCACAACTGTTCCTGTTACTGATGAACAGGCAGAAGATGTAAGTAAATTAATTGAACGCCTTGAACAGGATGAAGATGTGCAGAAGGTGTTTCATAATATGGGATAAAGAATGATTTCAGAAAAGATAACGAAAAGGCTGATGATGAATCAGCCTTTTTTATTAGAAGAAATACTCAATCACATCCAACCAATGCCTGCATAAATAGCTTTGCCTTTTCTGCAAATAACTGACCGGGCTGGTTACGTAAGCTTGTATTTAATGTCTGGTAACGTGCTTTTACATTATGCTGGGCTGCCAGTTGCCTGTTTAAACATTCGATATTCTTCTGAGTTGATTCACTTGGGTTTTCGGCCTGCCGTTGTTCTGCCCTGCAAAGTTTCAATTCTGTTTCATAAATCGATATTTGAATCATGTCATCATAATTCATAAGATCAGCCTGCGCCTGCTGAGTTGGAACACTCTGCATCATATTTCCCTGTTCAGACCGGTTGAGATTTTCTTCCTGCCTGTTTAGCGCCTCTTTCTTAAAACTGATAATCGTTGTTTTTTTTGAATTGCAGGCAGCATACTTTTCCGGCTTTGCTTCATCTCTTGCAATTTTCTCCCGTTCTCTTGCAATGGAGGCTGTCATTTTTGTTCTTCGTTCATCTTCAAATATTTTAAAGGGTGCCGGGTCAAAACAAATTTCCACATCTTCAATCTCCAGTATTTTTGAATCCATACTGCCGCCAATCATTTGCATAATAATAAACAAACCTTTGTCTGACTGCTGATACCCAACTGCAAAATTGCCGAGGTATTTTTTGGGCTCCATCATTAAGGCTTCAGGAAACTCTTTACCAAAGAGAAACCATTGCTGGGAGCTTCCATCTGCTTTATACAATTGCGCTTTGATTTTCCCATCGCAGTAATCTCTTCGTTCGGTTTTCTTATGCAGCAGTACGTTCGTTGTGGCAGCACTGAACTGATACTGATATTCCACACTGTTGGAAGTTTGCACCCAATGCTCAATCGTGTTTTTCTTTTTTGTATTTCGATAGTTAAACACATTTCCTTTTAATCCGATTACACCAAAAACAAAATCAGGCAGATCGGGTTTAATATCACATACACCTGTACTGCCAGGTTTAAAAGAATTGTAACCAATCAATCCTGATTTTGTATTAATAAAAACACAAATCTCTCCCGGACCACGGCGAGTAATCATTTTTACTTTTATCTTTTTATCGAAGCATAATTTTTGCCCGGTTGGTGTAATTGTTACCGGTATTGCTCTTCCTTCCAGCACATCTGCATTAAGTACAGCTCGTAAGTAAGGACCGTGCGGTGATGTGCCCCATGAAGTATCTCTTCGGGTGGTATCTCTTTGTGCTGCAGCAACACCTGCGAGAAGAATAGAGGTTATTAAAAACAAATATCTTTTCATTCGTATGCTTTAATAGTAAATAATAAGGAGGCCGGCAGCACCATTTGCGCTTTTAAGTAAAGGATCCCGATCTAAACTGTACAATGCATTACCACCTCCGCCCCCACCTCCGGGATACCCTCCATTAACTGCTTTATATACAGTCATCGTTCCAGTATATCCTGTATATATTGAACCCTTGCCCCCACCAGTTGATTTACCAGGAGCACCTCCTCCGTTACCTCCATAGTAATGATATATGCCGGGTGTTCGCAGTCCGCCTGACTGAGGACCAGGTGGTTTAATTTCAAGCGAATATGCTTTCTCCCCATCATCTCCTTTAATTGAAAATATACTCTCACTAAAAATACCACTGTTCATAATCAACCTTCCGCCTTCACCATTATAGCGGTTAACACCAACACTTTCCTGTGCATTGCGGCCACTGGTCAACGTAATTGTTCCCATATTCGTTCCGGTTACATTAACACTGAGTGGGTAATTAGCTCCTCCTCTTGGTATTCTTATTTTAAGCAAATCACCCTGAGTAACTTTTGTTATTGTAAGCACATATGCACCACCTCCACCACCGCCTCCTGAACGAATATCGTTACCATCACCTTCCCACCCATCACCACCGGCACTCCAGCCTTCCATTTTAATACTTGTAACTCCGTTTGGAACTGTCCATGTATATTCTTTAAACGGTACAGAGTTTATATTGGCCGCATCATATGTGCCCATGTATTGAAACACTTTCATATTACACATACAGCAATTGCCTGGCGCATTGGCATTTGCCGTTGAATTATTGATGGGTTGTGTTTGATTACTTACGGTATTGTTAACAGTACCATTTACCGGGGCTGTATTTTTTTGTTGACTCTGTTTCTGCTTTTCATTGGTTTTCCCATCCACTTCAAACCGCACATTATAATTGGGGTTATTAAACAGGTTACCATACAACAATCGAACCCTTGCTGTATCACTTGCCTTTTGCACTTTATAAATAATTGTTTTCCCTTCCTGCCGAACGATGCCGGCCTGTTTCAATGATTCAAGCATTTGTTCTTCCCTTGAAGTTGACTGCGCCTGCAGACTAAAGGAAACAAATAAAGCAACAACTGAAAAAATGTACTTCATTTACTTATTGTTTTACAAATTCAACTCTTCTATTCTTTGCTTTTCCATCTGCTGTTTTGTTATCAGCTACTGGCACACCGGCTCCTTTTCCATCAGTCGTAATTCTTGTTTCATCAATACCGAAATTATTGATGAGATAACCTGCAACTGCTTCTGCCCTGCGTTTTGATAAGGTAAGATTATCGGCTGCCTTACCATCACTGTCAGTGTGCCCGATGATTTTTATTTTCAGCGTTGGATTATTTTTTAATGCTTCGCCTATCTGATTAATGATTGGAAATGATTCCCGTTTGATTATATCCTTATTTATATCAAACAGAATTTCATTGGTGGAAGCCTTACCTTTTTCCAGCAAATCTTTTACAATCAAGCTTCTGGCATCGGTTGTCCCTGAAGCAATTCGAATATTGCTGACAAAGACCCCCACTTCAGAAGCAGGTATTACTGTTACATTGCTGAAATAAAAATTCCGTTTCATTTTATCATTCAATGCAACTGGCAGATCAATCAGTTTTGACTGGTCGAAGTAAACCCTCACTCTTGTTTTATTCACAGCAATACTGATGTGCAGAATCTTATTGGTATATAAACCGATTGGAAAATCATTTTTGGTTCCTGCCGGGTCTTTAAATCCATACTCAATCAGTTTCTCATCATCTGAATTATAATGCCAGATGGCTGTATAAAACCTCTCTGCATACGGCAGGTATTCTTTTAATATATTATTTACAGCTGTTAGCCCAAAATGAATCAATGGAGTTCTTTGTCCCCCATCTGCTTTCAGAAACAAATCAAACTCTACTGTAAAATTTTCAGGCAGAACTTTTTTTAACATGGGGTGTACAACAGAACCATGCTGAATATCCAGCCATTTTGTTTCACTGCCTTCAAACGTAACTACCTGCCCGCTGCCATTTGTATTCCATCCAGCAGGAAAATCACCTAACGCATCTTTTTCAAAATTGTCGGAGAAGATGATGGAAGTACCGGGAATAAAATCTGAGAAAGCCTTGCCGCCAGATGGCTTTGATGTATCAGCAATTACTTCGTTTTGCTTTACGCCAGTTTCAGCAATCTCCTTCTTTTTATTTTTAGTACTGTCAGCCGTACTGCCTTTCCCTTTCTTTTTAACTACTTTATTACCGGCTTTATCAACTTCTTCTTCAACTTTATTTAACCCTTTATCAATCGACTGATCAATTTTTGCATCTACCTTCTGCCTGGTTTTTTGTTTTACCCTTTCAGTGATTGTTTGTCCTGCAACAGCAAGTTGAAGAAAAAGAAAGCTGATAATGATTGCATACTTCTGCATGGCATATAATTTTTTGTGTTCAGATAGTTAACAATAGGTGAGATACCGGCATTAGTCTATCTCTTCCAGTTTAAAGCATTAATTGCTGAACCTGATTTTGAAATTCTGTTATTGGCTGAATTTGCATCGTTATTATTGTCGTTGCCATCAATATAAATATCCGGATCAAAAACAATCATTACAATATAGCTGGGCGGAAACTCATCTGCTGTTCTCCAGTTCCTGGTAAATGAAACCGATACTGTTCCGTTAACGGGAACATTCTGAAAATTGCGTGAAGCCACCAGCTTTGGAGAAAGGCCCGGTACTTCTTCATACAGCAAAACTGTTTGCTGATTATCGCCTGAGGTGTAATTACCACGGCCAACATTTTTTACAACTCCTTCAATTTTAACGGTACCATTGAACCGGTCCTTTACAGAAACGATACTGAACTTAATTTCAGCAGCAGACAGATCAATATCTTTTTTCAACAGATTGGCAGGAACAGTTATTCCCTTAGGAATCTGATTCGGCTGAAGTGATTTTTGAATTTTAGCAGGGATCTGAATTTGCGCCATCAGGCTTTGAGATCCAATGAATGTTACAAATGAAATCAACATCATTGAAAAAATCTGATAATTCTTTTTCATACATGATTGTTTAAGATTAAAAAGAGTTCCTCTTATCAGCAGTAAAGTTCTAACAGACTGGCCCCAATGTCAATTACACAATCGGGTAGTTGTGGAGTGAAATGCGCAGGGACTTTTACAGAAGAAGGACAGGCAAACAGTTATACTGATTAATCAAGCCTGATAATTTTATGCTGAAGCGCTTTTGCAACTGCTTCTGTACCGCAGTTTACATGAAGTTTATGATAGATATTCTGCAGATGTTTTTTAACAGTATCAATTGAAATAGCTGTTTTATCTGCAATCATTTTATAAGAATTTCCTTTTACAAGCAGTTCAAGAATTTCTTTTTCCCTTGCAGTAAGATGAAATTCATCATTTACTTTATTGTTCTGCCTGAAATACTGAAAAACTCTCTGTGCTACAAACGGACTCATGGCAGCACCGCCCTGCATCAAATCTTCCAGCATTTGAATAAGTTTAAGCGGGGCCGTATTCTTTAAAAGGTATCCATCTGCACCTGCACAAATACTTTCAAATATCCGGTTATCATCATCAAACACTGTATGCATCACCACTTTTACTTCGGGATAATTTTGTTTGATGCGTTTCACACCTTCAATGCCACCAATACCCGGCATATCAATATCCATTATCACCATTTCCGGGTTACAATTCTTTACATCATCAATTACATTATCACAATCAGAAAAAGAACCGGTTACTTTATAACCGGATGCTTCATCCAGCAGCATCTCCATTGATTGCCGCAGTCTTGTATTGTCTTCATATAAAACCAAAGCAGTGATCATTTTTACGAAAGTAATTGAGATAAATTATAAAATCCATTACACAATCAGGTAATGGGGATACTGAGATTGATCTCGGTACCTTTTCCGGGTTCAGAAAAAACGCTAAAGCCTGCCTGCAGATCATTTGCCCGCTTCTGCATATTATGCAACCCGTTTCCACTGCTGGTTTTTGTTTTATCAAAACCTTTCCCATCATCTTTCACAGTTAATTTCAGCAATCCCTTTTCCATACTCACAGTTATCCATGCATGAGCGGCTCCGGAATACTTACCCAGGTTATTGACCGCTTCTTTGAAGATGAGATAAAAGTTTCTCCGCTTTTCCATTGACAAACTCAGCTTCTCCACATCTTCATTGAAATTGATTTCGTAACTGATGTTCTTTCCATCCATCATATCAGCCGCATACCGTTTCATCCGCACAAAAAGATTTTGCAGTTCATCGTACCGTGGATTGATGTTCCAGACAATATCGCTGAGATTCTCGCTGATGCGCTGAATATCATCGCCCGCTTTTTCAAGATACTCCGTTGATTTTGCAGGCTGACCAATATTTCTCTTTGCCAGTTCTGTTAAGATGTTGATATTACTTAAGGATGCGCCGATATCATCATGCAGGTTTTCACTGATGTTGTTCCGCATACTCAGCAATGCATTTTGCTGCTCCAGTTTTTTCTTCAGCTGAAACCGGTTAAAGGAAAGATAGGCAAGCAGGCTCAGCAGCAGCAATCCTGCCAGTAAAAAATTACGGAATGTTTTCTGCGAACTGATTTGCTTTTGCTGCAGCTGTTTTTCTTTTGCAGCCAGCTGCAGTTGCTGCGCATTATTTTTGGCAAGAAGAATTTGTTTCTCCAGTTCATCGCCCTGCCGTTTCAATTGTTCTTCCTGCAGTTGCTGTGATTTTGACAGCAGATCAATTTCGTTTTGTTTCTGCAATGCTTCCGCTTCATTTCCGGCAATGATTGCTTTCTGTTTTTCAATCTCAAGCGTTTTAATCCGCTGTTCAGTTGACAGGCGGTTGATTTCAAAGTCCTTCTTCTCCGTTTCGTATTGCGTTTGCAGGGAAGCAATTTTTGTATTGGTTTCTGTATTTAACAGACTGTCACGGTAAAGAATAAACTTTTTATAATAATCGTATGCTGCTTTATAATCTTTTTTACCATTATAAAAATCAGAAAGATAACTGTATACACTCCTCAACACCCCTTTATTGCCTAATGATTTTGCCAGAGTTTCTGACTTTCTGAAATACTCAACTGCTCCAGCTGAATCCTTTAGAAGATTACTGTAAAAAGCCGCAGCAATATACCTGTTGGCTACTACTCCCTGGTCAATCTTTTCGTATAATGCAATTGCCTTCTTTTCATATTCAAATGCTTCCTGAATTTTTTTCTGTCTGTTCATCAGCAACGACATACTTACATAGGCCTGCGCAATTCTTGCCTGAATGCCACTTTGCTCAGCATATTTTAATCCAAGCTCCTGGTACTTTACGGCCAGTGGCATTGAATCGCTGAACAGATACATTTGAGAGATATTGTTGCAGGACAATGCCATTCCTCCGAGATCAGCTGTTTGCTGTCTCAATTCAAACGCCTGCTTTGCATAACGGATGGCTTCCGGCATTTTATTGAGATCAAAATAAGTTGCAGACAGATTACTTAATGACTGAGCCAGCCCCGTATTATTGTTGTTTTTCTCATGAAGCCGTATTGCTTTTAAATACCATTCAACTTGCTGATCATACAATCCCCTTTCTCCAGCCACGTATCCAAGATCATTATAAACAACAGCCGTGTATTCGTTTTTGTCTTTTTCAAACTTTAATAACAATGCCTTGTTAAACAGTTGCTCTGCCTCATTAAGTTTCTTGAACTCAAGAAAATACTGACCTAACTGGTAGTATGAAAGGGCTATGAGGAAACTATCTTTTAATATAACTGCGTTTCTTAATGCAGCAGAATCATATCCCCCAAGCAGTTCCTGTTCACCTTTCCGGTAAAGAATGTCTGCAATTTTCAAGTTGGCATAGCTTTCCCCTCTCAGTAATTTTATTCTCCCGCTTTCTTCCAGTGCAAGCTTACCGTAAAACAAAGCAGAATCAAGTTGTGATTTTTCTGCCAGCAAATCTGCTTTCTCCAGGTATCTGAATATCCGGAGAGAATCCTCTTTACCGTATTTTTGCTGACCAATAACATTACTTATCATTGCAATAGCAACGAAAAGAGCAAAAAGACTTTTCCTGTTCTTTTTCAAGAGGTGCATATCAGGTGAAAAAAGTACACTATTTTTTTTAAACTATGAAACAACCGGAAGGCAATACCAGCCCACAACGAATTGTTCTGTTTGATGGAGTTTGTAATTTCTGCAACTTCTGGATACAGTTTGCATTGAAGCGTGACCGTAAGGGTAAATTACTGTTTACATCTTTACAGGGTGAAACAGCCAGAACAATTTTACCTCAGTTTGGAATAGATCCTGCTGTGTTGACTTCAGTTATTTTTATTGAGGGTGGAAAAATTTATAAAGAATCTTCAGCAGCACTCAGGGTATGCCGCTATTTAGACGGAGGCTGGAAACTATTATACGTTCTGATTCTTATCCCTCCATTTCTAAGGGATTACACTTATAAATGGATAGGGAAAAACCGTTACAAATGGTTTGGCAAACGGGAAACATGTATGCTTCCAACTCCCGAACAACGAAAAAGATTTTTAGACTGATTTTTAAACTTCAGGCAGCATTTATAGTCAGATGCTGATCAAATATAAATATATTTGCATATAGTTACGTTTGAACAGACCAAAGCAAGCTATTAATCTATGGTAAAAATCTATTGGCGAAAAATTAAATATATCTACCGCAATCTAAATTTTCTTTTTCTTCTTGATGGTCTCCTCCTCGCTACTATTTTCTTCTTCGCTTCCGAATCAAAATATGAATCGCAACTGTTTACTGCAATCAGCAATAAAATTAAAGACAGTTTGCCGGCAAATTATTCCAAAGAGGCCTTTGCATTAAAAGCTGCTGAAACAACCTTCACTCTGGAAGAAAACAGGTATGTTGTATTTGGTGAAAAGAAGATTGAAGGCATCAAAGCAAATTATTTTCATCCAGCAACGGTTGACCTGATGACTGGCAATGGAGCCTGTGCAAGCTATGCTGCAGTTCTTGCGAGTATATTAAGAGCAGATGGTATGCAGGTAAGGATCGGACAGATGAAAGTGAACGGACTATATGGCGGCCACATGTTCGTTGAAACGAAAACGGAAAGCGGATGGATTGTACTGGATCCGATGTTTAATCAATCTTTTAAGAAACCTGATGGCAGTCTTGCTGGTTTCAAAGACCTGCAGCAGAACTGGGACTTCTATAAAACCCAGGTCCCTGGTAATTATAAGCCTGAGTACAGTTACAGTGGTGTGAGGTACGCCAACTGGAATAAAATACCTGTTATAACACCTGCAATAAAATCAATGCTTAATTTTTTTATTGGCAAAGAAAAAGCAGACCAGATTTCCGTAAGACCATACCTACTACGAATTTATAATAAGCTGACATGGCTAACTGGTTTTGTATTACTCATTTCTTTGATACAAACTGCCAGAATTTACAAAAGAAGGAAATTATACCGTACAAAATTGAACAAGCAGCTTGATACAGCAATGGAGATGAAAATATTTGCAGCCTGATCAGTTAAACAGTTACCTGGCCTTTCATATAAAATACACATTCGCCTCCCATCATAACACGTTGGGCACTGAACTGTTCACAGTGAATATCGCCACCACGTTTACTTAACTGTTTGGCAAACATTTTTTTCTTATCGAGTTTTTCACTCCAGAAAGGAATGAGTTGCGAGTGAGCTGATCCGGTTACCGGATCTTCATCAATACCGGCAGACGGAGCAAAGAAACGGGAAACAAAATCAACCTTATCGCCTTTAGCCGTAAGGATTACCATTTCACCGGTTTTTTTCAACGCAGTAAAATCAGGTTTGGCATTTATAACTTCTGCTTCAGTATTTACTTCAATTAATAAATCACGGTATTTATAAGCACCTACTACCTCTTTTACGCCCAGTATCTCTGCCATATCCTGCGGATACTCTGCAATTCGCTCAGGCTTCCACGAAGGAAAATCCATTTCATACAGCTCATTATTCTTTACCACTTTTAATAAACCGCTTTTTGAATGAAATGTAACGGAAGGTTTATTATAACCAAGAATAGAATATAATGCAAACGCACTCGCCAATGTAGCATGTCCGCACAAATTAATTTCCAGTTCTGGTGTAAACCAGCGGATATCATAATCTGCTCCCTCCTGTTTTGATGGAACAAAGAAAACAGTTTCAGCTAAATTGTTTTCCATGGCCAGTTGCTGCATCAGTTCATCATCAATCCACTTTTGTAGCGGAACAACTGCTGCCGGGTTTCCTTTGAATAAGGTTGATGTAAAAGCATCCACCTGGTATAAATCTAATTTCATTATAAGCTGAACTAAAAATGATAATAATAATTTTACTCTCTCATCATTTCTAAAATGACTGTAATAATTTCTTCTGCATTTGGTTTGCTGAAATAATCACCATCGCTTCCATAAGATGGGCGATGTGCTTTTGCGGTGATTGTTCTTGGCGCTACATCTAAATATTTATATCCGCCTTGCTCTTCCAGTACTTTGTTGAACATATAAGCAGCAGCCCCACCGGGAACATCTTCATCAACAAACACAATGCGGTTGGTTTTCTTTAGCGATTCAAGAATACTGTGATGAATATCAAATGGAAGCAGAGTCTGCACATCAATTATTTCACAGCTTGTTCCCATTTGTTCCAACTGGCGGGCTGCGTCTTCAATAATGCGGAGTGTAGACCCATAAGAAACAATAGTAAAATCTGTTCCTTTTCTAATCACTTCAGGAATGCCCATCGGTACAGTGAAAGATGACAAATTGGATGGAAGCTTTTCCTTCAACCGGTAACCATTCAAACATTCTATTACTAAAGCGGGTTCATTACTTTGCAACAATGTATTGTACATTCCTGCAGCCTGCACCATATTACGTGGCACACAAACATAAAATCCACGCAGGCTGTTAATGATCATACCCATTGGAGATCCGCTATGCCAGATGCCTTCTAAACGATGACCTCTTGAACGGACAATGATGGGTGCACTCTGTGTACCGCCTGTACGAAAATGCAAAGTAGCAACATCATCTGTCAATGGCTGTAATCCATATACTAAATAATCGAGATATTGAATTTCTGCAATTGGACGTAAGCCACGCATCGCTAATCCAATTCCCTGTCCCATGATGGTTAACTCACGGATACCTGTATCAAAAATTCTTGACTCGCCATGCTTTACCTGTAAACCTGCAAAGCCCTGGTTCACATCGCCAATAAAACCAAGGTCTTCACCAAACGCAACCACTTTAGGATTATTTGCAAACAGTTGATCAAAGTAACGGTTGAGAATTTCGTATCCATTCAGCATCGGTGCTTCTGCCGCAAAGGTTGCTTTTACTTCTGCAACTTTCATGGTGCTTGCAGCACCTTCATGATACAAATGAGTGTTGAATAAAGATTTACTTTCTTTCATCAACTCATTGTAATATTTTTTGGCTTCAATATTATTAACATCAGCCGTTAATGCAATGGACCTGTACAGCATGCTCATAATATCCCTGCGGTTCGGCTCCCTGTTTGCTTCAAGCTCCTTTAATAATTTCTGAACAGCTGTTCCATTCGAAGAATTGTTAATCAACGGTTTTATTAAAGCAGAAACTTTTTCAACCTGCTCATGAATTGGCTGATAGAATTCTGCCCATGCAGCGTTTCTTTCAATGCTTACAATTCGTTTTACATCAGATTCTATAATACTCAACTCTTCATCATCCGCCAGTGAATTTTCAATAATCCATTCTTTCATTTTCTTAATGCAGTCCCATTCACGTTCCCACTGTAACCGATCAGCCGTTTTGTAACGCTCGTGACTGCCCGATGTAGAGTGTCCCTGCGGTTGTGTTACTTCTTCCACATGAAACAGAGCAGGGGTATGTGTTGTACGGATTTTTTCAATACCTGCTTCAAACACTTCGCACATTCCGGCATAGTCCCATGCCTTTACTTTATAGATTTCTATTCCGGTTGCATCATCATTTACCTGGAAACCTTTTAATGCTTCCGATATTGATCCTTTTGTTGTTTGATATTTTTTGGGAACAGAAATTCCAAAACCATCATCCCAAACAAAAATAGCCAGCGGTATCTGTTGCACTGCCGCTGCATTTACTGTTTCCCAAAAATGCCCTTCGCTGGTGGAAGCATCGCCGATTGTTGCAAAGCAAACCTCATTGCCATTATTTGACAAGGAAGTAAAATCCTTTAATGTTTGTGATTGACGAAACAGTTTGGATGCCAATGCCAAACCAACCGACCTTGGCATTTGTGCAGCAGTAGGTGCCATCCCTGACATAAGATTTTTCCGGTTAACCAAGTCAAGAAATTCACCATCTGCATTAACCGTTGCGGTTGCAAAATGCGAGTTCATTTGACGGCCTGCACTATGCGGTTCATGTTTTATATCCGGATCAGCATAAAGCTGTGCAAAAAATTCTTTGATTGTGACAGATCCGGTTGTAAATGCAAAGGTTTGGTCACGGTAATAGCCACTGTAAAAATCGCCGGGCTTGAAGAATTTAGCCATCGCCAGCTGCGGCACTTCTTTCCCGTCGCCAAAAATTCCAAACTTAGCCTTGCCTGTTAGCACCTCCTTTCGCCCCATTAAGCTGGCTTCCCTGCTCAGGCAGGCAAAGCGGTAATCCTGCAAAACTTCCTGTTTGAAGTGCTCAAAAGAAAGTTGCTGCAATTCTAAGCTGTCTTTGGCTGATAATTCCATGTGGCAAAAATAAATGATTTCACTTCTACGTTAACACCTGTAAGCGGCTTTGGTGAAAACAACCGTGGCGCTGTGAACAAATACTCAGATATCTAACCTTCCGGTCAATGATTACTGCCACTATTTGAGGCTAATGTAGTTATAAACTGGTAAAAAATTGTGAAAGGCAACCTTTCGGGGTTATGAACTGTCTGTACTTATGCTTACTTTTGGTAATCCGTAAAAAGATAATATAATATGAAAAAACTACTTTTCTCCTTTGTGTTGAGCTGCCTGCTTAGTCTTGCTGCTGTTGCACAAACACATGATGGTCACGATCACTCTAATCAAACTGTGACCCCAGCCCAAACTGAAATCATCAAATTATCTGAAACCAGTTTTGATTTTGGAAAGATCCCTCAGGGCAAACCTGTAACACACAACTTTACTGTTGAAAACATTGGAAAAGATACTTTACGGCTTGAAAATGTTCAGCCAAGCTGCGGTTGCACAACACCTGAATGGAGTAAAGAAGCAATTTTACCGGGTGGCAAAACAACCATTAAGGTTGGTTTCAATGCTGCCTCAGAAGGAGTATTTGAAAAGCCGGTTACCATTTATTATAATGGCGGACAGGTAAAACAATTTACTATTAAAGGAAATGTTTGGAAAACACCTGAGCAATCAGCACCAGGCAACCAGGCATTAAACATTTTTAAACAATCACAACAATAAACATCATTTTATGAAGTCAGTATTTGCAGCATTCTTTGCACTTTTTTTAGTTACTGCAGCAATTGGTCAGTCAAAAAAACCATCAGATGTGGCCAAGTTCGGCAGCGAAACAGTTGATTTGGGAAAACCAAAAGTGGGTAACCCTGTAACTGCAACATTTACATTTACCAATACAAGTACAGAAGACCTGGTAATTGAAACCGTAACTCCGGGCTGTGGCTGTACCAAATCAGATTATACAAAAGAACCCATTAAACCGGGCAAAACAGGAACCATCACTGCTACTTATAATGCAGCAACTGTAGGCACTTTTACAAAGCCAGTATATGTAAAATTTCTGGGTGTAGATGAGCAACAGAAATTAACCATAATAGGTGTTGTTCAGCAATAAGCAATTTCTTATAAATAATTTTAAACCCCGGAAATTCTCCGGGGTTTTTCTTTGCTATTCACCGCCCCCCTATCTTTGCTTCCATGTTAGCAATCAGCAAACGTGGCGAACAGATGCCACCATCTCCCATCAGAAAATTAGTTCCTTACGCAGAAGCTGCTAAAAAAAGAGGAACCAAAG
>JBEBHT010000374.1:0-4160 GCA_040081135.1 Lacibacter sp.
ATTCTGACCAACTCCTCCTTCATAATAATCATAATTGCCTGCTTCAATTACCTGCGATGGAATGGAAACAATCGTTCCTAAATAAGCAAGCTGTGAACCCACTATTACTGAAACAACATTTGATAATTGAAGTGAAGTACCTGCATATGCTTTTGCATAAAATCCATGTACCCTTGCCGGTAAATTAGAAACAACTGTTGAAAAAGGAGCACTTGTTGAAGTTGCGATCAACGTGGCGCCATCATAGAATTCAACCTTTGTAATTCCAGCACCTGTTACTGCAGCTGTTAGCGTAACAGAACCATTTGCAGCTACCTGAGCATCCGACGATGTTAATGCAGCAGTAACCTGTATGTCTTTGCTGGTTTTCATCGTTCTTGCAGGAACCGTCATTGAAAAACCATCAGAATATGTAACAGTAATTTCTGTTGAACCATAATTATGTGCAACGTATGTTTTATCTCCAGCCTTTTTAAATACACAGGCAATGGGATAGTTCGCTGTTACGGTTGCATCAACAGGCCCCATGCCATTAAAGCTGTGCAACCAGTGATAAGTTTGTGCATCAGAACATCCTCCTTTCGGTTTATAAGCCGGATAATTATTATAAAGTGTAATAGCAGTTGCAGGATCGGCCATTGCCAGGAACGACCAGTAAATATCAAACCAGAGATTATCGTTGGCCGTGTTGGTAAGAACACCGGTTTTGGTTTTCATATCATTCCAGAGTGTCTGTACATAATTTGTATTATGTCCGAGATACAGGGACGCACCGGTTAAAGGAAACATTTCAATTCCATACATAGCTGCAATATCACCTGTCCAGAAAGTACCACGATCATATCCGTTACTCCAGACACGGGAGCACATAATTTGCGAATAGGTTGCTGCAAAATTCCGGTTATTCATATTGAACCAGTATTCTTCAATCGCAGTCTGTTCGGTTGTGTAGAGATAAATTCCTAAATCCCGAATAGCATCGTTTCCACTGAGTACACCCCAGTTAATCAGCGATGAATTAAAATTCATTGCTTCCGATGAAGATTCCTGGTTGTTACCGTGCGGCTCTGCATTGAGCTGACCTGAAGCAAAACTATGACCTGCATAAGGATGAAAATTCCGCAGGAAAGGAAACTTGTTATCTGTTTTATCCCAGTTGGCTGCATCTTTTACCAGCATGTTTACCATTGGCCCCCAGTTGGCAGCCCATCCCGGTTGAAACTGTTCAATAGCTGCTGCAGCGCTGATAAAATTTGCGTAGTGAAAATGATGATCATTAATATTTGCATCTGCAGAGTAACCGGCCGGATAGCCGATTAAGGTTGTCCATGTATTGTTGTAATAAAAGATAAATGCATTTTCGCCCTGCACAGCTTTCAGCCAGTTTTCCAATCTTGTTTTTACAGTTGTAATAATTTGATCACGTGCAGCAGTATAACCTGTTTGATCAGCAATTTTCGCCACCTGTATCAACCTGTTCATTGCCAGGCCTTCATTATATGAGTCTGTCCATAAATCAAGTCCGGCATTTTTTACAAGATCAATTTTTGCATTGAGTGCAGCGGGATCAAAACCAGGACTGTACTTTGCCATATTTGGCAGCGTTGATAAAATACCTTTGAATTTATTTTCTACAATAAATGTATTGGAAGCAAGCATTTTTAAACTTCCACGTGAAGTTGTGTAAACATAAGACCCGGGCTGTGCTGAGCTTCCGCTTAAATGTGCCCATTGATGCGGAAGTAATCCTAATAAAACAGTGGAACCTGTTCCTTCTTTTTTATCAGCAGTAACCGTAAACGTTGACTGCATGGTTGAAGTTGCATTATCATAATTCCAGTTTACAGAAGTATTGGCAGGAAAAACATATGCATACTGTTTAAAATCATTGGCAGCAGTTGATGCATTAGCACCGGCAGGTAACATAGCAACTGAAAAATAATTTTTCCCTGCCAGAGTTGAAGTGTACGTTGTTCCTGAATTTGTCCACGTTGATCCAACAGGTGCATATACGGCGAAGTTGGCACCACTGATTGAATTTGTAACCAGCAGCATTTCACTCTGCACAGATACGGTACCTGTATTTACAATAACAGATGCAACATCAGCACTGCCTTTTGTACAATATACAAATGGCATACCCATGCCCATTGTTGCATTAAATACATGGCCTGCACTGTTCCATGTTGTTGTAACAGTCCAGTCTGAATAATCTGAAACAGTTGGATAAGTTCCGGTTATTCCTGAAACTCCAACAATCAATGGTTGTTCAGGCCCCATTGGCTGGCGTGTATCGTTTGCCCCCTGTCCTAAAAATGTATAACTAACAATCAACCCGCTTGAACTTCCTTTCATTGATAGAGGATAATTATACAGATTTGCATCATTGTATGTAAGCAATCCTGTCCACCAGTCATTAGTAACAATTGGTTTTGCAGCCGCCAGCCCGGAAACTCTTGGGGTACCATTTGGCAGTAGATTTCTTCCCGCTGCATCAGGTGGTGGCAGCTGAGTAGTATAACTCCCGCTTCCTGCAGGAATAATCTGTGCTGACATACCTGCCGGTAAAATAAACAGCAAGACAAAAGTCAGAACCCATATTTTTTGCAGAAAATTACGGTTAATCATTTGATGTATGGTTGATTGTTATTAAACGATGAAGTCTTTATTGTATAAACAGAATATTCATACAAGGCCGTAATAAAGTAACCGGCAAATCGAAAATTACAAACAGCAGGATTTGAAATCCATCCAAATAAAGTATCTATAACAGAAAAGGCTTACTGATAAACTCTAATATAATCAATCGTCATTCGCTGAGGAAAGATTTTATCATCCACTCCAAACTTGCCACCCCAGTTCCCGCCTACTGCAATGTTCATCAGCAAATGAAACTCTTTATCATACGGCCAGGTTTCACTTCCTTTTCGTTCGTTCCTGAACTCGTAATATTTTTTGTTATCAATTAAAAAAGAAATTACATCTGCAGTCCATTCAATGGAATACACATGAAATGCTGTTGACAGATCAGTGAGTTTTATTCCATTTGTTTTCTGAGTGCCAAGCATTCCATTATATGCACCTGTATGTACGCTGCCTAAAACAGAATCGGGCCAGTAACCAACATTTTCCATAATATCAATTTCACCACTTTTGGGCCAGCCTCCATATTCCCACTTAGTAGGTAACATCCAGATAGCAGGCCACATACCTGTACCTGCTGGAAGTTTTGCACGAACTTCAATGCGTCCGTATTTCCAATCGCCTTTATTTTTCGAAACCAATCTTGCTGAAGTATACTTTGCATCAGAAAAATTTTCCTTTCTTGCTTCAATAACCAAGTAACCGTTTTCTACCCTGGCATTTTCCAGGCGATCATGTGTATAAAACTGAAGTTCTTTATTTCCCCATCCGCAATTGTCGGGACATCCTCTTCCTTTATCATAGCTCCACTTTGAACTGTCGGGCAATCCGGATTGATTAAAATCATCTGACCACACCAGCTTTGTAAAAGAGGTCTGTGCAGTTGCGTTACAAAACACGAGGAGTGGTAACATGAAGAAAAACAACGCATATTTTTTGAGAATCATTGCTGTAGTGTTTTAATTGTTTGTACGAAAGACAAACCAAAAAAGAGGGAAAGGTATTAACCAGAAAAAGCAGATACGATTCACTCCTCCATCGATTATAAATACTCGATTGTTTGCTATAAATCTTTTTTACTGATAAACTCTTACATAATCTATTTCCAATGTTGAACTGTTGAAGGCGGGATCAATTGTTCCGCCAAAAGTTCCACCCATTGCAACATTCAGTATGATGAAAAAATTCTGATTAAATGGCAAACTGCTGTTGTTGTTGAACGTAAAAAAAGGAACATCATCAACTGAAATCTTTATTGTTGCTGCAGACCAGTCAAGGGAATACTTATGAAACTCTGTTGAAACATTTGGAATTGTAACCGTACCGCCATCCCCATTACCACCAGAGTGACCGGGGTGATGTAATGTGCCATATATTTTATTCTGCTGATTTCCGATATGTTCCATGATATCTATTTCGCCACAGGCGGGCCAGCCTGCAGTTGAAATATTATTTCCCAGCATCCAGATAGCAGGCCATGTACCGAGGCCTGTTGGCAACTTTGCTCTCACTTCAAC
>JBEBHT010000375.1:0-4157 GCA_040081135.1 Lacibacter sp.
AAAATGCCTGTACAGATGAAGGACCGGATCCTGCACTCAACCTTAACAAACGGCAGTGCTATTATTATGGCTTCTGATATGGTAGGCGAAAACGGTTTAACCAAAGGAAATTCAGTTTCACTGATTCTAAATTGCAGCACTGAGGATGAAATAAGAATGCTTTATACAAAACTATCAGAAGGTGGAAAACAGGATCATCCGTTAGAACTCAGCTTCTGGGGTGCATTATTTGGCGACCTCACTGATAAGTTTGGGCATCACTGGCTGCTGCATTACGATCAGGCAACAAGTAAACAATAAATGAAAAAGGGTGCTGCTTTTTCTGTAATAGCAACCAATGGTTTAGATGCATCATTGATATTTATGCTCCTGCCATTTACCCTCGGAACATTGTCCTATATCTTCTATCATAAAAAGCTGAAAGCACATTCCTGAAGCCGGAAAAGTATTGATACCGCCTGAAATTCTGCAGCAATGGTTCGTAAAACACGAACCATTGCTGTTATAAAAAAATCTACTTTTTCCTGTACTTAGCGGATTCTTCAAGTTATCTTGTTCAAAGTCCGCTAAAAAACGAACCTTTACAAAGAATTGATTACGTATAAAACAATCTGATGGAATATAAGCAGGGACCTGACACATTAGAACTGGAAAAAGCAACAGCACATATCATTGTAGAAATTATTGAATATGTGCCCAATGCCGTGGTGAGCAAAACCATCATCCGTAAAACAACCGGGAATATTACAGCGATGTCTTTCGATACCGGCGAAGAATTAGGTGAAAAAATAATTCCATTTGACACATTTGTTCAAATCATTGACGGGAAGGCTGAAGTTGAAATTGATCATATAAAACATCAACTGCATTTAGGAAGCGGCATCATTATACCTGCTCACAGATTGCATCGCTTCAATGCAAATGAAAAATTTAAAATGATTTCTACTGTTATTAAAAGCGGTTACGAAGACTAAGTATTCTCTCCTCCGGTTATTACTTCCTGCAAAGGCTGAGCTAATTTTGCATCATTATACTTTTTTATCCGTTTCATGAGCCATAGCAAAATGGTTAATGACAAAATTCCAAAACAGTAACCTGCCAGCACATCACTTAAATAATGTACACGCAGGTATACCCTGCTGAAACCTACCAGGAAAATAAAACTCAGCAGGATACAAATCACAGTCCACTTCTTCCACAGGCTGGTTATATCACGGTAAACGATACTGATCAATAACCCGTAAAAGATCATGCTCATAAAAGCATGGCCACTCGGAAAACTTAAGCCTGGGATTTCTTTTAACAGGGGAATAAGTGGTCTTGGCCTGTTAAAGAAAAATTTCAAACCAACCATCAGCCCGAAATTACTTACTGCAATCGTAAGCATAGTTATAAAATGCCACTTGTTTTTCCGGATAAATAAATAAAAGCTGAAAACAAGCAACCATGCGGTGATCATAAATAAATACGATCCGAAAAAAGTAATGAACAATACCACTTTTGTAATAGTATCAGTTACAAAGGGGGCCAGGAAATCAAATGCATTCTGATCAAAGGCATTTGATTTTACAAAAAATATCCGCCTGATGATGAAGATGAGGGAACTGATGGAAATAAAAAATATAGCAATCACAAAAATAACTTCAGCTGTTATCAATGCAACGGCAGCGGGCAATTTCTTTATTTCTGTATCTGTATTCTTTTCCATGATTTATATTGCCAATAGCACCACTGTTAGATCTTGATCGAGAACAACTCAATTCCGTCAGCTTTTCCTTTCAACTCAACAATACCAAGGCTTTCGCCCTGCCATTCCTTTAAATCGCTGTTTTCCATAAAGTCTTTCGACATAATAAATTTTTGATTGAGTTCATTGCAGGCACTGCGTATTCTTGCAGCCGTGTTCATGGTATCACCGCTCATAGCCAGATCCTTTTTAATGACACCAATCTCTCCAACAGTAACATCACCCATATGCAATCCAACCCTGAATTCAGGTATAATATCATAACTGCTGCGGAACTGGTTACCATTCTTCTGCAGATTTTTGCGTGCTTCAATAATGGAGTCCATACATTTCCGGGCATTTCTTTTTGTAAAAAGCCAGGATACAACAATTTCATCCCCCACATACTGATAAATCCTTCCGTCATGTTCTATCAACGCCATTGAAACATGAAAAATAAAATCACGGATGAATTTAAAATTCTCGACATGCCCCAGCTTTTCTGCAATGGGTGTTGAATCTTTCAGATCCATGAACATAATGATCCGCTTTTCAATTTTTGGCTGCATATATTTACCACGGATGATATCAACAAAAACACCCGGTGAATACTTTTCATTGATTTCTATATACAGCTGTGTAATAGCAAACAAGATCAGCCAGTAAAGAATCTTTCTGATCAGCGCTTTTGTCTGCAGCATATCTTTAAATGAAAGCTGCGCTGCTTCCCCAATTTCTTTGCCATTGAGTATAATGCTGTCGAGAAAATGAACCAGGAAATTAATGGTAAACGCAGCCAGAATAAGAATCGCACTTTTAAAAATGAAATTAATAAAAGGCGATTGCCTCCTGAATACATTTTTGAGTGCAAACACAAATAAATATCCAATGAAACAGCTGATAACAAAAACAGCAGATTCTCTTACAAGGTAGAACCTGAATGGTTTCAGGTTAACATCTCTTAACAGGAGGGCAACAATTGTATCAATCACTGTCCATGAAAGAGCAATGTAGAGAATTGCCCGCATCTTGTATTTTCCCAAACCGGAGAACATGGAATAGGATGATGCCGGGGTATTCATGAACTCTTTTGCAGGTATTGATAAATGCTCTGCTGCGCATTAATTTTATCTCCGTTATGTCCAATTACCGCTGCAAATTGCTGATCGGGTAAGAACTGTACTGCTTTAATGTTGTCTGACCATTGAATGTCAAAATAATCAAGCAACTCTTTTCTGCAACTGGCATCTTTTACCGGCACACAAACTTCAACCCGGTGATACAGGTTCCTTGTCATCAGATCAGCTGACCCCATAAACACAACAGTATCTTCTGCCGATCCGAAAATGAATAAACGTGTATGTTCAAGAAAACGATCAACAATCCTGCGAACAGTTATATGTTCACTCAGTTCAGGAAGACCGGGAACAATACAGCAAACACTGCGTACAATCAAATCCACCTTCACACCTGCCCTGCTTGCTTTGTATAAAAGTTTGATCATGCCCGGCTCTTCAAGGTTGTTTACTTTTATCCTGATATGTGCCTGTTCCCCTTTTCTTGCTTTTTTTATTTCAACTCCAATCCGCTTCTCGAGTTCATCTACCATGTTGAATTGTGAAACCAGCAGTTCCTGAAACTTTATTTTTATATCGCCTATTTCATTGTGGCCTTTCTCAAGGAATTTAAACAGCCAGACTAGTTCTTTAATGACTGCTACATCTGACGTCATCAGCACATGGTCTGTATAAAACCGGGCAGTTACTTCATTGAAATTTCCTGTACTGAGTATGGCATAAGATAATTCACGGCCCTCCACTTTTTTCTTCACTAATGCAGTTTTTGAATGCACTTTTATCTGCGGCATACTGTACACCAGCTTAATACCAGCCTCCTGCATAATTCTGCTCCACTCAATATTATTTGCTTCATCAAATCTTGCCTTCAGTTCAATAAACACAACTACATTTTTCCCATTCTTTGCTGCACTGATCAATGCATTTACGATATGTGAATCTGCTGCCAGCCTGTACAGTGTAATGTAAATATCTGTTACATCAGCATCAACAGCTGCCTGGTTAAAGAATGACAATACAGGATTATAGGATTGATAAGGCAAATGCAGCAACACATCCTGCTGTTCAAGAATATGAAAGATATCTCCGCTGTCGGTTATATTCGATGCGGTAAGCGGTTTCAGCTTTTTGAAATAAAGTTCTTTTTGAAATGCAGGGAATGAAGAAAGATCACTGAGATGATGATACCTGCCGCCTGTAAACATATCTTCATACTTCACATCAAATGCAGCCATGAGAAATAACTGCAGGTTGCGTGGCATTCCCTTTTCAAACAAAAAACGGCAGGGCAAACCACTCAGCCTTTTCTTCAATTGCTTTTCAATTTTACTCAGCAGGTTACCGCTGTATTCATC
>JBEBHT010000045.1:0-17393 GCA_040081135.1 Lacibacter sp.
GAATTGAGAAAACTATTTCCGGCTGTTCATTTTTGCCAGTAAACGTAAGATTTCGAGGTATAACCAAACCAGTGTTACCAGTAAGCCAAAAGCTCCATACCATTCCATATACTTTGGAGCACCCATTTCACTTCCTTTTTCAATCATGTCAAAATCAAGAACAAGATTGAGTGCTGCAATAACAATAACTGCCAGTGAAAAAATAATTCCAAAAGTAGAACCGGTAGTTAAAAAGGCAAACTGAATTCCAAAGAAACTCAAGATCCATGTAAGTAAATAAAACACAGCAATACTTGCAGTGGCTACAAAAATGATGGACCTTAGTTTGTCTGTTACCTTAATTATACGAAGAGTAAAAAGTAAATACATACTTGCTGCTACAGCAAAGGTGATGAGTACAGCATGCGTAATAATGCCGGGGTATTTTTCCTGGAAAAGAAAATTGAAGTAAGCAGAAATAGCACCGACAAATAAACCTTCGAGAATTGCATAAGCAGGAGCAAGATATCCGCTCCATTCTTTTTTGAAAGTGATCACCAGTGCAACAACTAATCCGCCCAATGCACCACCCAGCATTAACGGCATTGGATTTTTTCCTGCATCAAACCACTGCCAGGCAAATGCTGCACCTGCCATAACCATCAGCATTAAAAAACCAAACTTGTTCATGGTACCACGAACGGTCATGGTTTCACCTGATCCGGATGTAAGAGTTTTCTCAAATTGTTTTTCACTGAGGGTCGGGTTACCCGATTGAAATAAAGCCATGTTTCTGTTATTTTAGAGACTAAAAATAAGATTCTTTCAACTATTTGATTGTGTATTGTCCGGCTGATCTTTTTTCTTCAGCACATCTTTTAACATATCCTCTGCTTCATCTTTAATTTTACCGGCTTTTGCTTTCAGGTCGGCCTTGAGTTTTTCCTTTTCTTCAGGTGATAAACTGTTGTATTTAAACAGGCCATACCCGGCTGCTGCTCCCAGCAGAAAAGTTGCTACTTGTTTCAGGTTGAACATAATTGTTTTTTTAGGATGATTCATCAAGTTTCAATCCATATCTAATTTACTGTCATTTCTTCATTTTTCCTTTGGTCAGCAATGATTCCTATCAGTGTTTAAACTGCTATTTGGCAGAAAACAGGCTGAAATAAAATTTTCTAAGTGTTTTGTGGCTGAAAAAACGATAAGAATATTTATAAGATTGAATTTTTTCATAGATTGAACCCGCCTAATTTTGCATTGCTATGATAAAAAAAAGAAAACAAGAAGTCTTAAATGACGTAGTGATTAAGTTTGCCGGAGACAGTGGTGATGGGATGCAGCTCACCGGCAGCCAGTTTACAAACAATACAGCTATGATGGGGATTGACCTTGCCACTTTCCCCGATTTTCCCGCCGAAATCCGTGCACCACAGGGAACTTTAGCAGGCGTTAGCGGTTACCAGTTACGTTTCAGCAGCGACAGTGTATTTACACCCGGTGATGAATGTGATGTATTGGTGGCCATGAATGCCGCTGCATTAAAAGCAAACCTAAGTGCCCTGAAGAAAGGGGGAAAGATCATTGCCAATACAGATGGTTTTGATGCAAAAAATCTCCGTCTTGCAAATTATCCTGAAGGAGTAAACCCGCTGGAAAATGAAAGTCTTGGTAATTACGAGCTCATCAAAATTGATGTAACCAAAATGACCAGGGAAGCATTGGCAGAGTTCAGCATGGGTATGAAAGAGAAAGACCGTGCAAAGAATATGTTTGTGCTGGGCTTTTTGTACTGGATGTACAGTCGTGATATGGATAATACCATCAGCTTCATTAAAGAGAAGTTTGGTAAAAAACCCGATATCATGGACAGCAATATCCGAGTACTGCAGGCCGGTTTCAATTATGGTGATACAACCGAAACATTTACCACAACCTATAAAGTTGAAAAAGCAAAAATGGAACCCGGTGTGTACCGTTCCATTATGGGTAACCAGGCAGTTAGTTACGGTTTGATTGCAGCTTCACAAAAAAGCGGGTTGCAGTTATTCCTCGGTTCATATCCTATTACTCCTGCTTCAGATATTTTACATGATCTCAGCAAGTTCAAAGCATTTGGAGTTAAAACCTTCCAGGCCGAAGATGAAATTGCAGCCATCACTTCATCCATTGGTGCAGCTTATGGCGGTTCGCTGGCTGTTACAACCAGCAGCGGTCCCGGTATTGCATTAAAAGGTGAAGCAATGGGTTTGGCAGTAATGCTCGAAATTCCTTTGTTGATTATTAATATACAGCGTGGCGGGCCTTCAACAGGTTTGCCAACCAAGACTGAACAGAGCGATTTGATGCAGGCTTATTACGGGCGTAATGGCGAATGCCCCATGCCGGTTATTTCTGCCTCAACACCGGCCGATTGTTTTGATGCGGTATATGAAGCTGCAAGAATTTCTGTGCAGCATATGACGCCTGTGATGTTCTTAAGCGATGGTTATATTGCTAACGGTGCCGAACCATGGAAATTTCCGCAGAGTGCTGATCTTCCTGAAATCAAAGTCTCTTTCAAACAGGGACTGGATGAAGGAGAAGAAAAATTACAGCCGTATAAGCGTGATGAAAAACTGGTTCGTCCATGGGCTATTCCAGGCACTCCCGGTTTAGAACATCGTATTGGCGGTATTGAAAAACAGGATATCACCGGTAATATCAGTTACGATCCTGATAACCATGAACACATGGTAAAAACAAGACAGGCAAAGGTTGACATGATTGCAGATTATATTCCTTTACAGAAATTAGACAGCGGTCCGACAAAAGGAAAAGTATTGGTGCTTGGATGGGGAAGTACCTATGGTGCAATCAAGAGTGCCTGTGCTGAATTGCAGGCGAAAGGTAAATCTGTTGCACATGCACATCTCCGTTATATCCGTCCTTTCCCGAAAAATCTGGGTGAGATATTGAAGAGTTATGATACGGTGCTGATTCCTGAAATCAATAACGGGCAGCTCATCAAAATCATCCGTGATGTTTATTTTGTTGATGCGAAAGGATACAATAAGATTAAAGGTGTACCAATTACAAAAGGTGAGTTGATTGAAGAGTTGGGGAAATATCTGTAAGAAGTATTTAATGAATAAAAAAGCCATCAGCATTTGCTGATGGCTTTTTTTAAGCTGTACCTGTATGTTGAGTTTTCAATAACTCATTTATGCTTTTTTATTTTTTTAGAAGTATGGTATGCAGATCTACTTCTTTGCCGGGAAGAACAATGATCCCTGTTATAATTGAATCTTTATAACCATTCATTGGATTAAATCTCAGGCTATATGTTCCTGGCTTAAGCCCGCAGATTTTAAATTCTCCGTCATATCCCGGTTTAGCAATTGAACTGTCAGTGCTGTTATATATTATTGGCATTGCCTGGGCATCTTTCGGTAAAACCCTTCCTTCAATTTTTCCACTGCTTCTGTCAGAGTAAGATTTAATTTCTGCCTTTAAACAATAGCTGCCATTTTTTAATTTAATTGATTTGGCTATGTCAAAATCCACTTTAATTTGGATTATACCGTTGCTTATTGAATCTATATGTTCCGATTTTACTTTTACATATACATAGGGCTTGTTTTCACAAATACTCAAAGGGAGTTTTGTTAGTCCGCTGTCTTTTGAAACACTGCTGTTATTACCAAGCGTAACACGGATTTTATGAATCCTGCCGGTAGCCGTAAAGCCTGTTGCTAACAGGGTATCAATTCCATTTCTGAACCTTAAAATATCATAAATGCCCGGTGTAACGTTTAAAGTATCCCAAGTTCCATAACTATCATGTGAATGATGATCATCATCCCCATCATCATCATGCCCATATACGTCGTCATTATGATGAATCGTTCCGGTGTCGATTTTTACTTCAATGTAGCGTATATCTACCCAAACATTGGTAAGGTTAGGAATCGGGTCATCGTTTAATCTGATAGTCACAGATTGTTTGCCGGCAGGTATTTGTAAAGAATTATCCCTTTTACAGGCAGAAATAAAGAAAAAAAGGATGGCAATGACCAGTAGAACTGGTGAATAGAAATACGAAGTTTTCATGTTAATTTAGATTGATTATAAGTAATCCTTATTAATCAAATTTCACGCCAAATTATAATAAAATAAAAAGCTGACCAGGAAACAGAAGCAGATTGAAATTCTAAGTAAAACCGAAAATAATATTTCCTGCTATTGGTTATTTCCGTAAAGTTTCCTGAAGTGGCTGCAAATAGACTGCAGCCCACACTGCTCACATTTTGGGTTTCTTGCAAGACAGGTATAGCGCCCATGAAGAATTAACCAATGATGCGCTTTATGAATCAGTTCTTCTGGAAAATGTTTGATCAATTCTTTTTCAACTGCTAAGGGAGTTGTGGCAGTTTGTTTTACCAGGCCTAAACGTTTGCTTACACGAAATACATGTGTATCAACAGCCATGTTGGGTTGTGCATCCACAACAGAAGTAATGACGTTTGCTGTTTTTCTTCCAACACCGGGAAGTGTTACCAAATCATCAACTGTTAACGGTACTTCACCACCAAAATCATTCATCAGCTTTTGCGCCATACCGATTAAATGTTTGGTTTTGTTGTTGGGATAGGAAATGCTTTTGATGAAAGGAAATAATTCATCAATGCTTGTTTTACTTAACGCCTCAGCTGTTGGAAATTTTTTAAAAATAGCAGGGGTAGTAAGATTGACCCGTTTATCTGTACACTGTGCACTTAGTATAACGGAAACCAGTAATTGAAAAGGGTTATCATAAATCAATTCCGTCTCCGCATTGGGAGCATGTTCATTAAAATAATCTATGACGGTTTGGTAACGTTCTTTAATAGTCATTCTTAAAATTGAATGACAGCGAAATTAATGAAAGAACAGGTTGTGAAATTAAAGCTTTTCAACAAGCCCTTTATTGGCGTATTTCAGCACATTCAGAACGGTTTCTGTGCGGGGAGAAAACGTGAGTTTTGTTAAGCGTTGAGCTGCTTTTTTCAACACCTCAAATTTTTCACGGAGAGTCCAGTTTTCTGCCAGCGCTTTTTCAATTGCTGCGGTCTCTTCGGGAGTGGTTTCGTTGTAGAGATATTGTAACAAGTCTTCCGGTGTATAATTTGTTGTCATAAGCAATCCTGTTTTTTTCTGCGGTGATTGGTTTTTCAGAGGACGCTTTGTTTAAAAACGCAGGTTGAAGACTTGTATTGTATAAACTGCAGGAATTTATTCATCAAAGAGGAAAATATCCTCATTATCCTTCTTCATATAGTATTTTTCCCTGGCAATCCGTTCGTAGGCGGAGGGGTCAGTTTTTCGCTTTTCCAGCTCTGTTTTGGCTGTTTCTATTTTCTTATTGAAGTAGGAAGTATTTGTTTCCAGTTCAGACAATTTTTGATACCTGCCGATCTGGGTAATAAAATCGTTCCGGTCAAAAAATAACATCCACACGGCAAAACCAACTATGGTAAGCAGGTACTTGTTTTTTAAAATTGCGGGGATGTGGTTTAGTAATTTCATATTTTTTATTGCATAAAAAAACCGATGACTGAAATAAAAGTACATTTTTTTCAGTCATCGGTTAATATTTGCCGGGCAATTATTTTCCGAACTTAATTTTTCCGCCTGGGTAAATTGCGTTTTCGCCGAGCATTTCTTCAATACGGATCAGCTGGTTGTATTTCGCCATACGGTCAGTACGTGAAGCAGAACCGGTTTTTATCTGTCCGCAGTTTAATGCTACTGCCAGGTCAGCAATTGTGGTATCTTCTGTTTCACCACTTCTGTGACTCATAATGGTATTGAACCCTGCATTCTGTGCCATTTGTACAGCGTTGATGGTTTCAGTTACAGTACCAATCTGGTTTACTTTAATCAAAATACTGTTGGCAATTTTATTATCAATACCTCTTTTTAAGATTTTGGTATTGGTTACAAACAGATCATCACCTACCAGCTGACATTTGCTGCTGAGTGCATCTGTTAATTTTTTCCAGCCATCCCAATCTTCTTCTGCCATTCCATCTTCAATAGAAATGATGGGATATTTATTTACCCATTCAACCCAGTAGGCAACCATTTCATCGCTGCTGATCGTTTTGGAAGGGTTGCTTTTATAGAATTTATATTTTTTTGTTGCGTCATCAAACATTTCGCTTGATGCAGCATCCATACCAATAGCTACCTGTTCACCCGGTTTAAAACCGGCAGCTATGATTGCTTCGAGAACTGTTTCAATTGCTTCTTCGTTGCTCTGAATTTCAGGAGCAAATCCACCTTCATCACCAACGTTTGTGCTGAATCCTTTTTTCTTCAATACTGATTTCAGGTTGTGGAATATTTCAACACCCCAGCGTAAACCTTCACTGAAAGTAGGGGCGCCAACAGGGATAACCATGAATTCCTGGAAATCGATTTTATTATCAGCATGTGCACCACCGTTCATGATATTCATCATCGGGATTGGTAATACAGTACTGTTTACACCACCGAGATAACGGAACAAAGGCAAACCGCTTTCTTCAGCAGCAGCTTTTGCAACAGCCATACTTACGGCCAATGTTGCGTTTGCACCGAGATTACTTTTATTTTCTGTACCGTCAATTTTAATAAGGAGAGCATCAATGTATGCCTGACGTGTAACATCAATACCAATCAGCTGATCAGCTATTACATCATTTACATTTGTTACTGCTTTTAAAACACCACGGCCGAGGTATTTACTTTTGTCGCCGTCACGAAGTTCAACGGCTTCATGGATGCCGGTTGATGCACCACTTGGTACAGCTGCACGGCCAAGAATACCATTTTCAGTTATTACGTCTACTTCAACAGTTGGGTTACCACGGCTGTCGAGAATTTGTCTTGCATGGATGTCTGCGATAAAACTCATATGTTTTGTTTTTTAATGTTGATGGGAAAATCCGGAAGGGGGAAGTTTGAAAGATATTGCAGCTGAATTCGTACTGTGATGCGGGCTGTTCTTACTTTCCGACCCCTTTTTTTCTTTTGTCGCTGCAAAGTAAAGGCTTTCAAACAGAGGAACAAAGTACTCATATCAGGGAATTGGTTATTTTTAGTCAGTAACAAACGCTTGTATGGATACACAAATCATCACTTCTGTTGCCATGGGAATTGCATTGAGCGCCTGCTGCGGTTTCAGAATTTTTGTTCCGATGCTGGGTGCAAGTCTTGCCGCTTATCTGCATTGGTATAATTTACCTGCTGATATGGAATGGATGGGTGGCATCCCTGCATTGATTGGTTTTGGCACGGCAGCCGTACTGGAAATTGCTGCTTATTATATTCCTTTTGTTGATAACCTGCTTGATACAATTGCAACTCCTCTTGCTGTTGCAGCAGGTACGGTACTGGCTGCATCTTTTTTGCCGATTGCTGATTTTAACCCGATGCTGAAATGGATACTAGCTATTATTGCCGGTGGTGGTGCAGCAGGAACAGTGCAGGCCGGAACAGGGTTACTTCGGTTATTCTCCAGCAAAACAACAGCTGGCGTTGGAAATGCTGTGGTAGCAACAGGAGAAAATGCAGCAGCCATTGGCGGCACAGCATTAACCTTTGTAATACCCATCATTGTTGCAGTGCTGATGGTATTGCTGATTGGATGGATTGTGGTGAAAGTGTTTGGGCGGATTTTTAAGAAAACAAATTAAGTGTTGCTTCCTGTCAAACTCCTGAACACATCTTCTAAACTTTTACTTCCGCTTTGCAATGAAACAATATTGAAATTGTTTTCAATAGCCATCGAAAGAATTTGTTTGCGCAGGGTTTCTTCATACTTGCTTTGCAGTTCCCAGTTATAGTTGTCGATTTTTGTAACAATAGTAGCTGCAGGTAAGTTTTTTAATCTGTCTTCATCCAGTGCTTCTTTAAATGTTACATGCACTGAACTGCCACTGGTTGCCTGTTGCAAATTACTCAGCTGATCATCGGCTACAATAGCTCCTTTATTAATGATGATCACCCGGTCGCAGATGGCTTCTACTTCCTGTAAGATGTGGGATGAAAATAAAACCGTTTTATTTTTTCCGAGCTGTTTGATCACTTCACGTATTTCAATGATCTGGTTGGGATCAAGCCCGCTGGTTGGTTCATCAAGAATCAATACTTCTGGATCATGGATCAATGCTGCAGCTAATCCAACACGCTGCTTATATCCTTTTGATAACTGGCTGATCTTTTTATGTGCTTCTGAAGTTAAACCTACCTGCTGAATTACTTCTGCAATCCTGGTTTTTGTATTTTGTACTTTATGTACTTCAGCTATAAATTCTAAATACTCTTTCACATACATTTCATAATACAATGCATTGCTCTCTGGTAAATAACCGATCTTCTGTTTGGTGCCCAGCGGATTGTCCTGCACATTTACATCACACACAACAGCATCGCCTGATGTTGGTTGAAGATAGCCCGTGATCATTTTCATAGTTGTGCTTTTCCCTGCACCATTTGGTCCGAGGAAACCAACAATCTCACCTTTATTTACTTTAAAGGAAATCAGGTTCACTGCTTTCTGTTCACCATACATTTTTACCAGGTTCTTTACCTCAATGGACATACTGTTGTGTTTGTGTCAAAAATAAAAGAAAAAAGCGTGGAAGAAAGGAATCGTTAATAGATCACCAGTACAGTTCCTTTCTGGTTATAAACTTTATTACTGCGTTTATATTGTATTACCCAGGTATACATTCCAGAAGGAGCAAGCTGACTTTTAACTGTTCCATCCCAGCCTGTATGAAGTGAATTGGAAGAAAAAATCATTTGACCCCAGCGGTTAAAAATTTTCATAGAAAATTCATCCACTTTAAAATAGGCCTTTGCTTTCAGCACATCATTCAACCTGTCGTTGTTGGGAGTAAATGCATTGGGTACAAAGACGATGTTTGCACAATCTTCATACAGAACTTTAATATCATCGCCGGCAATACCGCACCTGTTTTCAAGCATAACAGAATATGTACCTGCTGTATTTACAGTAATAGCAGTGTCTGTAACATTAGTACTCCATAAATAAGTATCAGCAACGGGGCTGGCTGCATTCAGTACAAGGAGTTCGTTATAACAAAGCGTTGTATCAAGGCCAAGATTTACAACGGGTGTAACATTTGTTGTAATCCTGAAACTGTCTGTGCGTTTACAAACACCATCACTTGTTATAAGGGAATATACACCTGCATCCTCAACAAAACGTTGTGCAGATAAGCTGCCATCATTCCATAAATAGGATATGGCACCAGGCTGATCAGCATCGATAAACAACGTTAGCCCATCACAGAGTAAATCATCAAAAGGAATAATGCGCTGCAGCTGATTTGCCTGTACTGCTGCATTGATGAATGCAGTAGCGGTACAGCCGCCATTTGTAACTACATCTAAACTGTATGGCCCGGCATCTGCTAAAGTTGCATTCGGAATTAATAAGGTATTTGTTGTTGAAGGAAATGTTGTAACTGCATTCTTCCATAAATACTGCAAAGCAGTTGATATTGTGGAAATTCGGAGAGTATCGTTTTCGCACACCGGCTGGTTACTTTGTAAAACAGGAACTACAGGTGCATAAACATTTACAGGAATCAAAGAAGAAACGGCACGGCAATTGGCTGAGTTAATGTTTCCGCTTTCGGCAACAAGCAACCGGTAAGTGCCACTGTTATTTACCTGTGCATTCGTTATTGTGTAGTTTGTGGCAGTGGCTCCGGGAACATTTACCCATCCATTCGTTCCATCGTTAAATTGCCATTGATAAGCTGGCGTTGTATAAAAACCTGCTGCAACATTCCCTGCAATGGCAATATTACTGCCGATACAGGCATCACTTCCATTCTGATAGGTTCCTGTTACAACCGGGGAAATAGCAGGGCCGCATAAAGTAAATTCAATATCATCGAGACAAAGATCATTTCCCAAACCACCCATCTGGTTATTGAATATGCGCAGAATTACCGAGCTTTCACCTGGAGGCAGGTTGAAATTAACTCCGTATTGTGTCCATGTAAATGCACTGAAGCGGGGAATAGCAGGGGTTAAAAAACTTGATAAGACATTACCAGATGTTGCACTGATGATTTCAAAACGGAGAATGGGGTCAAGAGGGTTGCTGCTTCCTTGTGGAATCAGGTTAGCAATCCATGCTGAAAAGTAAAGCTTTGAGCCAATGCAGAGATTATCCACTTTTGTTTCATAAAACTTACCTGCAGTGAAATCTGCATTAACAACCATCATATTTCCTGAGCCTGAACGATCAGTGCCAATATGCCAAACACCAAACTGCCGTCCTCCCGTTGCAATGTTTGCGGTGGTTTTGCGAATACTGTACTGGCCATCACTTACGTCTGTAGTTCCATTGAAGGAATAGCTTGTAACACCGGCAGGCAATGGAGAGGCTACAACGGGAGATGCAGCATTGCCGCCAAAATTTTCGGAAAACAATACGTTGCCGGAGCATTGAGCCACGCTGTTTTGGTGCAAAACAGTCACAAAAAGGGCAAGTAATAAGCTAATAGCAGTGAAATTCTTCATTGGTTTTGTAAACGGCGATAAAAGTAGTATAAATACCGTACCAAAAAAGCCCCGGTTTAAAAACGAGGGCTTTAATAAAAAACCAACCATATGAACAGACATCTAACTAACCAATAGGGTATGGCTTGAGTTCTTTCAATTAAAAGACCACCGCTCTTCGTTTTTCGCTGCACGATAACTGATCTTTTAAGCAAAACAGACATTCGAATGACAGGTATTTACGAATAAAAGAGAACGCCAGATTTTATTCAAATGCCATTCCTAATTTTCTGTTTTTCAACTTGTCCTGAATTTCATCAAGTATACAGGGATCGTCAATGGTTGAAGGAATTGTGTATGCAGTACCATCAGCTATATGACGAATGGTTTTTCTTAATATTTTTCCACTCCTGGTTTTGGGTAATCTTTTTACAACGGCTGCACTTCTGAAATATGCAATAGGTCCAATCTTTTCCCTGATCATATGCACCAGCTCATCTTCAATTGCATGTTCTTCTATTTGTTTGCCATCTTTCAATACAACTAAAGCTAATGGTCTTTGGCCTCGCAGTTCATCAGCAATACCCATTACCGCACATTCAGCAATCGCAGGATGTGCAGCTACCAGTTCTTCCATTTCACCGGTACTTAACCGGTGGCCGCTTACATTAATTACATCATCCACACGACCCATGATATAAACAAAACCATCTTCATCTTTATAACCACCATCACCTGTTTGATAATAACCGGGGAAATGCTGGAGATAACCTGCAACAAACCGGTCATCATTTCTCCATAAAGTTGGCAGACATCCGGGTGGTAATGGAAGCTTTACTGCTACATATCCTTCCTTTCCATTTTCCAGTTCAATGCCATCATCTGAGATAATATGAATATCATATCCGCACACTGGTAATCCGGCTGAACCAGCTTTGGGTTCAGTTTGTTCAACACCCATCATGATTCCAACCATAGGCCATCCGGTTTCTGTTTGCCACCAGTGATCGATAACAGGAATCTTCAGCAAATCTTTTATCCAGTGATAAGTAGGAGGATCGCAACGTTCGCCTGCAAGAAATAAATGCTGCAAACAACTGAGGTCGTATTTTTTTATCATCTCACCTTCATGATCTTCTTTTTTAATGGCACGGATAGCTGTTGGTGCAGTAAACATCACTTTTACATTGTATTCGCTGATCATTCGCCAGAAAGCGCCTGCATCGGGAGTACGTACAGGTTTACCTTCATATAAGATAGTGGTGCATCCATGCAGCAAAGGACCATATACAATATAGGAATGACCAACAACCCAACCTACATCACTTGCTGCCCAGAACACATCACCTGCATACACATTGTAAATATGATTCATGCTGAACTTTAATGCAGTTGCATAACCACCATGATCACGGATAATTCCTTTTGGTTTTCCGGTTGTGCCGGAAGTATATAAAATATAAAGCGGATCAATAGATAAAACGGGAACACAATCTGCTTCTCCATGTTTCATTAATTCATTAAAATCAAATTCATCGGTTCCGTTTAACTGATCATAATTTTCTTTACGCTGAAAATAAATTTTGTACTGAGGTTTGTGTGATGCTTCAGTAATCCCCCTGTCAACCATTGGTTTGTATGGAATGATTTTATCAAACTCAATTCCGTATGATGCAGAGATGATGGCTTTGGGGTGTGCATCATCAATACGCATCGCCAGTTCATGCGGAGCAAATCCACCAAATACAACCGAGTGAATGGCGCCGATCCTTGCACAGGCCAGCATAGCAATAACTGCCTGGGGAATCATGGGCATATATAAAACAAGTGTGTCACCTTTAACAATACCCAGTGACTGTAAACCTGCAGCAAACTTTGCAACAGCTGTTGTTAATTCTGCATAAGTATACTCTTCTTTTGTATTGCTTACTGGCGAATCATAAATCAATGCTGTTTGATTCCCTCTTCCATTTTTGATATGATAATCGAGGCACAGGTAAGCAATATTGATTTCACCATCTGCAAACCAGCGATAAAAGCCTTTCTCATTCTGCGAAAGAATACTGACGGGTTCTTTATACCAGTCAATTTGTTTCGACTGTTCTTTCCAGAACGTTTCCTTTTGCTGAATGCTTTGCTGGTAAATAGTTTTGTAACTCATGACATGCATTAATCGTTGCATACAAGTTACAGCAAGGGCTTGTTTAAAAGAGTGAAAGTATACTCAATTAGCAGAAAAAATATTTCGAAAGAAATGTGGTGAAATTGTTGAGCTGTTATCCTACGAGGTCTTTCACTTTTTTCATCAGGTCACGGGTGCTGAATGGTTTGGTAACATATAAAGATGCACCAAGATCATAACCTTTCTGTATATCGCTTTCTTTGCTTTTAGCACTGAGGAAAACAACTTTAATGTCTTTTAATTTTTTGGTACTTTTGATGTGGTTACAGATTGCATAACCATCCACATCAGGCATCATAATATCAAGCAATACAAGTGAAGGGGCATCGGTATTTATAATGTCGAGGGCTTCTGTTCCGTTGCGGGCCACTTTTACTTCGTAACCATCTTTCTTCATCAGGAACTCCAGCGACATCAGGATATAAGGATCATCATCAACTACAAGAATCTTCTGCATAGATTTTCTGTTTATTAATTAGATGGCAACGTAAAGATAAACCGTGAACCTTTACCTTCTTCACTTTCAACCCATATTTTACCATGGTGCATTTCAATGATCTTTTTGCAGATGGCTAATCCCAATCCGCTGCCCTGTGGTTTTTTCAGTGTTTGATTTTTTGCCTGGAAAAATTTATCAAAGATCAATTCATGCAATTCTTCTGCAATGCCTTTGCCGTTATCCTCTACCCATACCTGTATCTCATCGTGATTGAGATGTACAGAAACCTTGATAACTCCCGAACCAGCATCAACAAATTTAATTGCATTGGACAGCAGGTTATTCAATACCTGTTGTATGAGATCTGCATCGCACTGCACAATAAACATTGAGTCGGGCATTTGTTTTACAATAAGAATCTGTTTTTCGTTTGCCAGAGCTTCAATTGATTCAATGGATTCATCGATGAGCATATTCAGTAAAACCGAAGAAGAAGTGAGTTTCTGCCGGCCGCTTTCATAACGTTCCAGGTTCAGTACCTGTGTGATAAGATGACTCAGTCGTTCTGTTTCTTTAATTACCCCAGAAAGAAATTTTTGTTTTTGATCTTCAGGTATATCATTATTGTCATGTACAATTTCAGCCATGGCCCTGATGGAAGTAAGCGGTGTTCTTAATTCATGTGTTACCGTGTAAAGGAATTCATCTTTCATTGTATCCATATCTTTCAGCTGTTCATTTACTGAAGTAAGCTGATCGGTCGCTCTTTGCAGCTCGGATGATTTTCGGCGGAGTTCTTTGTTGAGCTCAATCATCTGCTGCGATTCACGGAGAATATGAATCACTTCATCAATTTTCAGTTCTTCTTCTTTTGTAACACTGCTTACCATAATACGTGCAGAGGCAGATCCAATTACGCCACTCAATACTTTTTCAGCAAAACTCACCAATCGTGGATCAGCACGTTTTGTTTCCATGGGAATTTTGTAACGGGTAGCATAGTTTGAAAGAATTTTTTCAGCTTTTTCTTTTCCCATGAAACTTTCCAGCAATGAATTCAGATCGGGAAGATATGCTGTTCCTCTCCAGATGGTATTGCTGTCCTGTGTGGAAGAATGTTTAAAGATGTCAACAAAAATTTCTGCCTGGTAAATTTCCTGTGCATTTTTTTTACTGTAAACAGAAACAAACAGGTAAGCACAACAGTTTAAAAAGATACTCCAGAAAAAACCATGTGTGATGGAATCCAATCCCGTTAAACCAAAAAGAGAATGTGGCTTGAGCCATTCAATGCCGAATAATCCGTTGCTCACAATACTTGCTTGCAGGTATCCTGCACTGATCATGGATGGAACAACTAATGTAAAAGACCATACAATGAAACCAATGATCAATCCTGCCATTGCACCATTCTTTGAACCGCCTTTCCAGAAGATACCGCCAATAATAGATGGTGCAAACTGTGCAACTGCTGCAAATGAAACCAACCCGATTGATACCAATGTAAAATGCTCAGCTACTGCCTTGTCGTAAACATAAGCCAAGATTAACAGCAGGATAATGCTCAGCCTTCTTGTTGTAAGAATGGTTGAACGGACTGAACGTTCAGAAGCTTTGAACCCGGTTGATGAAAAAAGCACCGGGAGAACAAGGCTGTTGCTAACCATTGTTGACAGTGCAATTGTTTCTACAATGATCATACTGCTGGCTGCAGAAAAACCGCCGATAAAAATCAGCAGCCCCATCAAGTTTTGATTATAGTGTAATGGAAGTGCCAGTACAAATGTGTCAGCATCTGTACCGTTTCCGAATGTGAGTAATCCGCCAAAGGCAATTGGCAATACAAAAATGTTGATCACCAAAAGATAAAGAGGAAATAACCAGACTGCTTTTTTTACATGCGACTCCTGTACATTTTCAACCACACTTACCTGGAACTGGCGGGGAAGAAATACAACTGCCAGCATGGAAAGAATGACTAGTGAGGTCCAGCTGGAATAAGAAGTATTGTTGCCAAGAACAAACAGTTGCTGAAGTTCGGTTGATTGAGATGCCTTGGAAAAAATATCACCAAAACCATCAAACAAAAAATAAGTGATAAAAATACCTGCAACGATAAAGGCAATGAGTTTAATGATGGATTCAAATGCAATGGCTGCAACAAGACCTTCATGTTTTTCTGTTGCATCAACCGAACGGGTGCCGAACAGAATAATGAAGATGGTAATAAGAATGGTAAAATAAAATGTATTGTCTTTCCAGAACCCTGCAAAGCTGCCAGCACCACTTGTTTGTGTAAGAATGGTAAAGCTTGTTGAAATAGCTTTTAACTGTAAAGCGATATAAGGGATAATGCCCAGTACACAAAAAATGGTAACAATGATGCCTAACGAAAAATTCTTACCATACCGGGTTGAAATAAAATCGGCAAGACTGTTGATGCGTTGTGTTTTGCAGATGCGAATGATTTTCCGCAGCACCGGCCAGAACAGCGCACTCATAATTGTTGGACCAAGGTAATAGCCAAGAAAATCAATTCCATGTGTAGACACTCTTCCCACACTTCCGTAATAGGTCCATGCTGTACAATAAACAGCCAATGAAAGAGAATAGATATATGGATTGTTGATAATACTCTTTCCTTTTTTGAAACGGTACTCAGCATAGTAGGCAATCCCAAATAAAATACCGAGGTATAATAGTGCCGATATGATAACAACCCAGTTATTCATTTTTATTCTTTACGCCTGGTTTTGATTCAGCTGTTATATACAGCAGCAGGATTGCAAAGCCCCATACAAGGAACAGGTAAACATATAGCGAAGGGATATGAAACCAGTAGGCAATTTTGTTGGCTGCCGACAGAATGGGAAAACTGAGTAAGAGAAACAGCAGTATACTGATGAGTGTAAATTTCTGTCGTTTGTTTTTATCTTTCATCTGGTTACTCAACTGGTTTTACTGCACAGCGGGAAATGGCAAAGCATAGAAAAGGGTAACAAAGCCGTTAATCCTGTTAAATTAACCAAACTATGTTACCCTGCAAAAAAATCAACTCAGACTTTTATCACTCTTCTTTAATATGAATATGATGCTCGGGATCTTCATACATGTCATATTCACCTGTAACTGCATAATAGCCGAATACAAGTAATCCGCCAACAATGATCGGCATCAGGATGAATGCATAAATGATGGCAGGAATTTTATCTTCCGGTTTACCGCTCTCAAATTTTGGAATAGCCTGCGATACGATGAGGTAATAACCTGCTGCAATACCAAGTGCTATCCAGACAAACCCTAAATATTTTCTTATCTTATTCATATAATTTCGTTTTTAAAATTAGTAATTAAACTGCTCTTAATCTTCAATCCTGTTATCTTCTCCGTTTATATATAAAACGCCGATCACTAAGCTCACGGCTGCAATAATAATGGGATACCATAAACCTTCAAGGAATGGTTTGTCGTAAGGTAATGCTGTGCCGGCTTTTGTGGCAACTTCATTGGCCATCGTTGCTTTGGTAGCAAGAAAGGTTGCTATAGCAGGTAATAAACCACCAAAAATGCCATTACCAATATGATACGGAAGCGACATAGAAGTGTACCTGATCCTGATCGGGAACATTTCTACAAGGAATGCTGCAATAGGTCCGTACACCATTGTTACAAAAATCACCTGGATGAAAACAAGAAAAATCAATTTCCAGAAAGAACTCTTGTCGAGAACAACTGTTTTGGTTGTAATGGTATCTTTTGCTGCATCAGCTTTTGAAGCATCAGCGTGGATCTTTTGTTTTTTTACTTCTTTTAAAGTGGTGCCGTCTTCAAATACTTTTAAAGTAGTTGTTGCACGAATACTGTCGCCTGCATTCTTTTCATCAACTGTAGTTTTAATATCTGAAACAGTTTGTGCAGTAATTTCTTTTTTCGTCTTTACACTTCCTGCATCATACATGGCAGAATAAATAGGGCGGTAGCTGACAATAGCAATCAGCATACCAAGCATCATAATCCATTTACGTCCCACTTTATCAGAAAGCCATCCAAACACAACAAAGAAGGGTGTGCCGAACAAAAGCGCCCACATGATTAGTTTACTTGCCTGCGACACATCCACACTCAATGTATTTTGAATAAAGCTCAATGCATAAAATTGACCAGTGTACCAAACAACACCCTGCCCCATGGTGGCACCAAACAAAGCAAGCAATACAAATTTAAAATTCAGTTTATGTCCAAAGC
>JBEBHT010000046.1:0-17384 GCA_040081135.1 Lacibacter sp.
TCAATTAAAATAGCAATTGAAATAAACCAACCTACAATGGGAATAAACTGAAGGAAGAACCAGTACTTTTTCATGCCGGCCAGCTCTGTCATGATCCAGAGATTGTAAAAAGGCACAAATGCTTTCCAGCCTGCTACACCAGCTTTTTTAAACATACCGGATAAACCAATAGCTGGTAATAAGACAAGGAACAGGTTAATGATAAAAATCCACAGGATTTCGTTAGGCGACATGCTTCAGTTTTTTAATGGTCACAAAAGTAAGGGTTTCGGTTTTGTACGCTGAATTGATGTTGAAAATATTCTGTTTCATTTAACAGCATTTACTTTATCAGTTCCAGCTCCCGGTTAATGATAGCACTGATTTCATCGGCTTTATTATACACCATGAAATGCCCACCCTTCGGGATCACATAATCAGCTTTTACATTCCTGATCGGGAAAAGCCGATCCCCTGTTCCATGTATATGTATATAGTTTTGAGGTATTGTTACATTCTTCCAGCTAACAATTTGATGGATGGCCCATTGCAGGTATTCTGGGTTCACCTCTTTTCTGAATGCATTGGCGATTTGTTTATCTTCTTTGCTTTCTGCACCAAGAAAGAAATTCTCAATGGGATAAAGTATGGGATGTGGCCGGGGCCTTACCAAACGATGCAGTTGCAACTTTCCTGTTCCATTCATCCAGAGAGGCAGTTCTTTTTTTGTTTTGATGGATGAAATAAGAATCAGCTTTTGAACTGGGAATTGATTGGCCATTTCAATACAGGTCATACCACCAAAGGATACACCCATGAGCACGGGATTTTCTTCAGTAACCTGCTCAAACATCCTGCGTGAATAATCAGCAAAGGATTCATGCTGATTTGGAATCAGCCATTTTAATACTATCAGTTCTGTACCGGGTAAGTTGAGTTTTGAAAACACCTGCTCACTGGCGCCTAATCCGCTGATGCAGTAAACTCTCCGGCTCATGCCCTTGGAATCACAAAATTAAATACATCTTCTTCTGTAATTGTTTTGCCTGACAGGATAATCAGTCGTTCAATTACATTTCTAAACTCACGGATATTACCACTCCAGTTATGTTTTTGCAAAGCTTCTATTGCATTTTTATCGATTAACTTTTTTGCCTGACCGTAATCATCAGCCACCTGCTGTAAAAAATGTTCAGTGAGTAATGGAATATCTTCCCTGCGTTCATTTAAAGAAGGTACATGAATAATGATCACACTCAAACGGTGATAAAGATCCAGTCTGAAATTCTTTGCTTCCACTTCTTTCAGCAAATCTTTATTGGTAGCGGCAATAACACGTACATCAACTGTAATATCTTTTTCACCACCCACTCTTGTAATCTTGCTTTCCTGTAATGCACGCAACACTTTGGCCTGTGCATTTAAACTCATATCACCAATTTCATCAAGAAATAAAGTGCCTCCATTTGCTTGTTCAAATTTGCCAATGCGTTGTTTAATGGCTGAAGTAAAAGATCCTTTTTCATGACCGAACAATTCACTTTCGATCAACTCACCGGGAATAGCTGCACAGTTTACTTCTACAATCGGTGCGCCGGAACGGTTGCTTTTTTCATGCATCCATCTTGCTACGAGTTCCTTACCCGATCCATTTTCGCCAGTGATCAGAACCCTTGCATCAGTTGGAGCAACCTTATCAATAGTGTCTTTTATTTTTTTCAATGCAATACTGTCACCAATCATTTCCTGCACCTTGCTTACTTTCCGCTTCAGCACTTTTGTTTCCGTTACCAGTGATTGCTTATCCATGGCATTGCGGATGGTGATAAGCAAACGGTTGAGATCGGGTGGCTTGGCGACATAATCAAAAGCTCCTTTCTTTACTGCTTCTACAGCCGTTTCAATTGTACCATGACCTGAAATCATAATGATGGGCAGGTCAGGGTTGCTCTCTCTTGCTTTTTCAAGAAACTCCAAACCATCAACCTTGGGCATTTTTATATCGCACAATACCACATCATAATTTTTTTCTTTGATTCTCTTTAATCCTTCTTCACCGTTTTCTGCATCATCAATCTGGTAACCTTCGTAAGATAAAATTTCGCCGAGTGTTTTGCGGATCGCCTTTTCGTCATCAATAATTAAAATGCTGCTCATAATATAGTTTAACAAATTCTGTTGTGGAAAATTGTTTCAATTGCTTCAAAGCTAACCAAAAACCATGCAACAATGAGTTGGCCATTCTATTTCTTTTCATTCCTTTTGAGTTATACAATCGAAAATCATTCAACTGCGCCTTCATTAAAAATCAACAGTACTGCACCGCATTCAATTCAGGAAATTAATTTGCCACCCGGTTATGAACGTGTTGCATTGCCAGCAGGAAGTTTCGGCAACTTTCTCCGCAAGCAGGCATTAAAGCAGGACAAAACAGTATACCTGTATGATGGAAGGACTAAATACAATCAACAGGCGCAGTATGCAGTTTTAAATGTTAGTGTTGGCAGCAGGGATCTTCAACAATGTGCTGATGCGGTTATGAGACTAAGAGCTGAATATCTTAAAAAGATGGAGAAGCCGGTTTGTTTCAGTGATAATGCAGGAAAGAAATATTGCTGGGATCAATACAGGAACAGGGGCTGGCAATCATACCTCGAAACTGTATTTGGTATGTGCGGAACGATTTCACTGGAAAAAGAACTCGCTGCAAAATCATGGAATCAATTAGCTGCTGGCGATGTATTAATAAAAGGGGGGTCTCCCGGTCATGCAGTATTGGTTGTTGATATTGCCCGAAACAGGAAAACGGGTGAGCTGATCTTTCTGCTGGCTCAAAGTTATATGCCGGCCCAAGACATCCATATTTTGCAGAATTTAGGCAACAAAACCCTCAGCCCATGGTACAAGGCGCCTGAAAGCAGCACAATTTCCACTCCTGAGTGGACTTTTTACGCTAACCAACTACGTAGCTGGAGATAATCTGCTTTCAGTAAATTCCAGTTTAAAATACAGGTTTTCTCCTATTGCACAGGAATTGGAGGCCGTCTATCTTTGATGAGTATTAAAACCAATTCCCATGAAGTTAAGTTCAATCACTACACAGCCGGTATGGAAGTTAACCGTTAAGATCTCTGCTTTAGGCCTTTCACTGGTGTTTATCACGTATGGTCTTGTATGGCTTATTTTAAGTACGCTCCGTTTATTTGTTGGAGGATTAGATTAATCTCTTAAACAAATTCATAGGCATACTTTGGTATTATTACTGTGCTGCGGCGCAGCTAAAGATTATTGTATAAAAAAAGCCGGATAGAAATCCAGCTTCGTTTAAAATCCAATATCCTATGAAAAACCGTAGCAAATATGCCTTAAATCTTTTAAAAAAAAAATTATAAGAGCATTTATTTGTCCAAATAAATAAAGCCGGTCATAAATTGACCGGCTTTATCTTTATTTACCCACTGATTTTTACTTTTTCATGTACATCACATCCTTCACCAGCTTCACTGTGCGGGGCACATCGGGCAGATAGGCACCAACCAATGTCGGGGCATAGTGCATAGGTGAATCACTGCTGGTAATGCGTAAAATAGGCGCATCCAGATAATCAAACCCTTCTTTCTGAATCCGGTAAGCAATTTCTGATGAAATAGAAGCAAAAGGCCATTGTTCTTCTACAATTACAAGGCGATTGGTCTTTTTCACACTTTCAAGAATCGTAAACCAATCTAACGGACGGATAGTACGCAAATCAATTACTTCAGCTTCAATTCCTTCTTTGGAAAGTTCTTCAGCAGCAGCCAATGCAATCTTCATCATCTTATTGAAGGAAACAATTGTTACATCACGACCGGGGCGCTTAATATCAGCCTTGCCGATTTCAATGATATATTCACCTTCAGGAACTTCACCTTTATCGCCATACATCACTTCACTTTCCATAAATACAACGGGATCATTATCACGGATAGCTGCTTTCAGCAACCCTTTGGAATCATATGGATTGGAAGGAGAAATTACTTTCAGCCCGGGAATATTTGCATAATAACTTTCAAATGCAGTTGAGTGCTGAGCACCTAACTGTCCTGCAGAACCATTTGCTCCACGAAAAACAATCGGGCAACCAACCTGTCCGCCGCTCATTGCCAGCATTTTTGAAGCTGTATTCAGGATCTGATCCATAGCAAGTACAGCAAAGTTCCATGTCATGAATTCAACAATGGGTCTGAGTCCATTTTGTGCTGCACCTACGGCAACAGCTGTAAAGCCAAGTTCAGCAATGGGTGTGTCAATTACACGTTTTGCTCCAAACTCATCCAGCATACCCTGGCTTACTTTGTAGGCACCATTGTATTCTGCTACTTCCTCCCCCATTAAAAAAACCTTATCATCTCTGCGCATTTCTTCCTGCATCGCTTCACGCAGGGCTTCACGCATGGCTATTGTTCTCATTGAATAACTTTGTTTTAAGAGCAGCAAATTTATCGATAGAACGCCAAACACCCAAATCAGTTTAAATTGATGAATTCTTCTATCTTGCCATAAATTATTCTCTTGAAAACGATCCTTGTATTTGGTGCCGGAAAATCAGCGACTGTTTTAATTGACTATCTCAAAAATACATGCGCAGAAAAAAACTGGAAGCTGATTGTGGCCGACAGTAATCTGCAGCAGGCTCAGGCCAAACTGGGAGACCACTCACATGCACAGGCTGTTGAAGTAAATGTAACCGATGCTGATGAACGGAGAATGCTGATTGAAACTGCCGACATTGTTATTTCTCTCCTCCCTCCTTTTCTGCACATTCATGTGGTGAAAGACTGTGTGGCCATTGGAAGAAATTTACTGAATGCTTCTTATGTAGATGAAGCCATTAAAAATTTAGAAGCAGAGATCAACAGCAAGGAATTATTATTTCTTTGTGAAATGGGACTTGATCCTGGTATTGATCATATGAGTGCAATGCAACTGTTTGATAGCATCCGTGCAACTGGCGGGAAAATCACTTCTTTTAGATCGCATTGTGGCGGATTGGTTGCTCCAGAATGTGATGACAATCCCTGGCATTATAAAATCAGCTGGAATCCACGGAATATTGTAATGGCCGGACAGGCCGGTGCTGCGTACAAAGAGAAGAATGAAATCATCCGTAAAGAATATACACATGTATTTGAAGATTGTGAGCAGTTGCAGGTTGATGAATTGCCGACACTGGCATGGTATCCCAACCGTGATTCGCTGAGTTATATTCCGCTGTATCAATTGCAGGAAGCTGAAACCTTTATCCGCACAACATTACGTTATGCCGATTTTTGTAAGGGCTGGGATGTGGTGGTTGATTTGGGTTTAACCAATGAAAACGATGCTGCTGAAATTACCCAGTATAAAACGTTTCATGATTGGTTTGCAGGAAAACTGAAAAATGTAGAAGGAAGAGACCTCAGCCTGAGGATGTATCTTGAACTCTATGTTGCAGAAGCTGTACATGAACTTATTTTAGAACAGTTTGCTTTTCTTGAAACAGAAAGTAATGATGCTCTGCCAGCACATGTAAAATCAAGTGCTGATATTTTACAATACATTGTTGAACACAAACTGGCATTGCAACCAACCGACAAAGACATGATTGTGATGCTGCATGAAATTGAATATACTGCAGGCGATGGTCAACAATCAGTAATCAATTCTTCTTTAGTAGTAAAAGGGGAAGACAGTTTACGAACTGCCATGGCAAAAACAGTTGGCCTGCCATTGGGCATTGCAGCCAAATTAATTCTTGAAGAAAAAATAAAACTAAAGGGCTTGCACATCCCTACAAAAAAAGAAATCTACGAACCAGTGCTTGATGAGTTAAAGAAATTTGGGGTTGAGTTTAAAGAAAAACTTTCCTGATTATAATTTATTTAATAATTCTCTTTCAGCATCCAGCAGATCGTTTCCCTGGTTGGCAATGATTTTCTTCCGCCACGCTGCTACCTGCACCCAATAAATTATCCAGCAGATGAATGCACAAAAAGTAAAGAATATGCCAATGACCGGCATAAAACCTATAATGAAAAGTATACTCTGAATATTTCCAAGATCAAATGTTGGCTTTTCCTGTTTGGTAGGAATATTCAACCGGATACATTCAAGCCTTATTGAATGTGCTAATTTATTTACAACAACAAACTGCCACACAAGGTTAAACAATGGAATCAGTAATAACCACACCTGACCGGGAGGCATTCGCCTGTTTTCACTGCTGATCACCTGCAATGTTCTTTGCAGTGTTACCAGATATAAAACAGCAGGAACAAGTAATAAGAAAAGAAAAAGCAGTTGTATTAATCCACCGCTGGCAGTTGTCATTTCCACAGGAATATATTTTTATCAGTTAAGATTGATATTAATTCCTTCACTCCTTCAGTTGCCGGCTTTTCAATTGCCGTTAAATTGTGTACAGCAGATGTATAAGGAATCTTTTTATCTACAATAAATTTAGGAATAGAATCGTCAGCTACGGTTAGTAATCCTGCAGCAGGGTAAACAACTAAAGAAGTTCCCACCACAACAAACAGATCGGCCTGCTGAACAACAGGAACAGCTTCTTCAATCATTGGTACTGCTTCTTCAAACCAAACAATATACGGACGAAGCTGAGCACCATCTTCTGCTTTGTCTCCTAACAGAATATCGCCTGTTATTTCATAAATCAAGTCCAGGTTCCGTTCGCTTCTCATCTTGAGTATTTCTCCATGCAAATGCATCACATTGGTTGAACCGGCACGTTCATGCAAATCATCGATATTTTGAGTAATGATGGTTACATCAAAATCTTTTTCCAATTCTGCCAAGCCAAAATGAGCTGCATTGGGTTTTGCCTCCAACACATTTTTACGGCGGTAATTATAAAACTCCAAAACAAGCTGAGGATCTTTTTTCCAGGCACGTGGTGTTGCTACATCTTCAATATTATATCCCTCCCACAAACCATCACTGTCACGGAAAGTTCTCAATCCGCTTTCAGCACTGATGCCGGCACCTGTTAACACAACCAGTTTCTTTTTGCTCATCACTCAAATATAAATAAACAAAGTGGACATGATTTCAATTGCGAAGAACATTTTAATCGATAGAATTTTGACAATCTCACGGAGATTATAATTAAGGCAAACTATTTCAATTCTTTTTTGTTATCAGTACAAATTATTTTACAAATGGAATCGGTAAAAAATAAGAATGTATTAATTGTTGGTGCAACAGGTGGTATCGGAAGTAAAACAGCAAAGCTGCTGGCAGGAAGTGGTGCCAATCTGTTCCTGGCAGCAAGGAACAAAGAGAGGCTGGTTGCATTGGCGGCAGAGTTACATCTTCCGAAATCAAAAATATTTTCCTTAGATATCAGCAAGCCGAAGAAGTAGCTGATTTGAAAGATCAATTCTTTTCCCAATATTCTTCCATTGATGTAATTGTAAATGCCGCAGGGATCGGCATCATCAAATCATCGGATGAATTAACTGAAACAGATTTCCTGCGTTCACTCAACTATAATTTATACGGTCCTTTCTTGTTGGTAAAGGCATTTCTGCCAAAGATGAAAGAACTAAAGAAAGGTTTGATCATTAATATTCCCGGCGTTTTAGGTAAAGTGCCGATGCTGGGTGCAGCAGCTTACAGTGCTTCTAAATATGGATTGGTTGGAATGATGCAGAGCATTCGTGAAGAAGTAAAACGTACCGAGATACGTATCACTAATTTATTTTTGGGCGGCGTGGATACCCCTTTCTGGGACACCATTGATCTGCGTGTGCAGCGTGATAAAATGGTCATGGCAGAAGAAGCAGCCAAAGCAATCTGGTTCTTATGTCAGCAGCCAACAAGTGCTGTGGTAAGTGAAATGGTGATTCAGCCATTTAATCACCAGGCAATCTGATCAGTGAAATTCAACAAAATTATTTTCAGATGATGGCCAGTTGCCAAACAGTTCATTTACTTTCTTGAACCGGAATTCAAAAATCTGTTTCAGCTGATTACGGATGAAAAAAGTATTAGCCAGATCGCCCAGTATCCACAGTGGATTGCGGTAATGAACAATATCCGTCATCTCCACTCCTCCTTCAATTGCTTTGAAGTGATGCTGATGATGCCAGAGTGCATAAGGTCCAAAGCGCTGTTCATCTATAAAATGTTCTTTATCTTTTACATGCGTTATCTCGGTCATCCAGTAAATTGGAATGCCTAAAACCGGACTTACTTTATATTCAATGATCTGCCCCGGATACATTGTATCGCCATGATGTTTGGATAAAATTTTAAACCCAAGATTTCCAGGCGTAATTGCCTGCAGGTTGGAAGAATTGGAAAAGAAGGCCCATGCAGTATCCAGATCAACAGGAATTTTCTGTACAGTTTTCAACGAGTAAGTCGCCATGATTAATTTTGCTTATTTGCAATGATGATTTCGGGGAATTCGTTTTTTTCTGCAGCCCATTGGTACAGGAGTTCACTTTTAATTGGCTCAAAAATATCTCTCTTTAACGGATCTGTTGGCAGTTCCCTGTAAGGTACAAGAACAAGATAATGCGGTTCAACATAATCATAATGTTTATCCATTGTCAATCCTTTGATCTGTACAAATTTGAATCCTTTGCTTTGTAAGAGATCGAGAGCTTTGATGCTGAATTCAATGGTGGCTGCTTTTGCTTCTGCAATTCCTTTTCTCATGGTTTGTGTTATTGTTCCTTCTATAAACAAAGAGGGGACAATTAAGTTGCAGAAAACTTGATTTTGTGGTGTATTATTTTTTGCGTTTGGGCTTTCACGTCAGACGGCACTATCTGAAAACAAAAAACCCGCCTTCAAAGTTGAAGAACGGGAAAAAAAATTGTGCCCACGAAAGGAATCCCCGCCTGACCGAAGTCATTCGGGCAGGGAACCTTCATATCCTTGCTCGTTAAGATGTTTAACTAACCAACGCTTCCCAGCTGCTGATTTTAAATATTTCTCTCTGACTCTTGCAGATGCCCAATCAGTATGTTTTTCCGTATAAATTATTTTCCATGGCAGATGTCCTTTTGTAAAACGATTCTTTTCTGCATTGTGCTCTTTCAAACGAACATACACATCCTTTGCCATGCCTGTATACCAGGTGGCATCCTTCAAGCTTTCTATAACATAAACATAAATCATAGAAACAAAAAACCCGCCTTCAAAGTTGAAGAACGGGGAAAAAAAATTGTGCCCACGAAAGGAATCCCCGCCTGACCAGAGCCATTCGGGCAGGGAACCAACTCATCCTTGCGAACGGCAGATTTTGAATTAATTCTTCAAGATAAGTTTACAAATATTTTTTCACTTCGAATATCCTTGCGAATGGCAGATTTTGAGTCTGCTGCGTCTACCAATTCCGCCACATGGGCTTAAGAACTTTTTGTTTGGGCTGCAATATTACAGAAACTTTGCTTTTGCATGAAATTTTTTACAAAGTTCAAAACCCTGATATCTTATCTTGCAAACCGTTAAACCGACTTGCATGCTCAAATTAGGACTCATCAGGGAAGGAAAAATACCGGCAGATAACCGGGTGGCACTTACACCGGCTCAATGTAAATGGATTCATAAAAATTCAGCAGATGTACAGGTGATTGTTCAATCATGTACGACAAGAAGCTTCACTGACAGGGAATACAAGGCTGCCGGAGTTGAAGTGAAAGATGACTTAAGTGAATGCGATATCTTCTTCGGCATAAAAGAAGTGCCGGTTGATCAGCTGATTCCCAACAAAACCTATTTGTTTTTCTCCCATACCAAAAAAGCGCAGCAGCATAATCAAAAGCTGATGCAGGAAATGGTAAAGAAAAATATTACTCTGATCGATTATGAATGTTTAACACATGAGGATGGTCAGCGCATTATTGGCTTTGGTTTTTTTGCCGGAGTTGTTGGTGCACATAACGGTATTATGGCTTATGGCAACCGTACAGGTGCTTTCAAACTGGGACGTGTAGGCGATGTAAGAGATTACCGTCAGCTCATTCATACTTACTTTGGAATGAAACTGCCGAAGATAAAAATTGCCATTACGGGGAGCGGTCGTGTTGCACATGGTTTGCTTGAAATTATGAACCTGCTCGGTGTAAATGAAGTGGAGCCATTTGATTATCTGCACCGTCAGTATGAATATCCGGTATATGTTCATTTAAAAGGAAGGGATCTCTACGAACGGAAAGATGACGGAACTTATAACCGTGATAATTTCCATGAACATCCAACTGAATACAAATGCAGCTTCTCTCCTTTTGTAAAGCAGACAGATATTTTAATGAATGGTGTGTACTGGGATAAAACTATTCCGCCGCTGTTTAAGCTGGATGAATTCCGTGATCCAACTTTCAAGATTAAAACCATTGCCGATATTACCAATGATACAGGAGGATCAATCCCTGTCAACATTGGTGATTCAACCATTGCAGATCCGGTTTATGGAGTTGACAGAACAACGCTGCAAAAAACAGCTCCCTATCTTCCCAATTCAGTTGATATTATGGCTGTTGGTAATCTGCCCAATGAATTACCAAGAGATGCATCAAGATATTTTGGTGAACAGCTTATTAAGTATGTGCTGGAAGATTTGGCAAAAGGAGGCTCACCTATACTGGAAAGAGCTACTATTCTTAAGAAGGGACAATTGACTGAAGAATACAGTTACCTGAAGGAGTATGCAGGATTGTAAAACAGAAGTAAGATGTATGAAGTAAGAAATGTCCTCAGTTCATCATAAGTACAGATAATAATCTTTCAGCAATTCAATGAAGCTTACAGTGTATTGATTTGATTCATCTTTAATTGACAATTCTTGTATACCCGGTGTTGCATTAACTCTGCTGAACAATAGAATACTTCTGAAAAGAGAATGATTGACAGTTTGCCTTACATTCAATTGTACTGAAAGAAACAATCCGTGCTTACCAGCTAAAGCTATAAACTGTTCTGCACGCTGATAAGGAAGCAACACTGCAAAACTCCCATCAAGAGATAAATTTTTGTCAACTACTTCTAACAATTCATCCAGCCTCAATCCTTCATCATGCATTGCCACATTTCTGCTCGATGCACCAGATTTAAAATCACCTTCATAAAATGGCGGATTGCTGATGATGAAATCATATTTCTGCTGAAACTGAAATTGTTTTACATCGCCATGAAATAACTCTAAGCGTTCTTTCCTCGCCGAGGCTTCTATATTTTCTTTCGCCTGCTGATAAGAAGGTTCATCTATTTCAATTCCATCAATTGCAGCATTGCATTTCTGCGCCATCATCAACATGAGCAAACCACTGCCTGCTCCAATATCAAGTACTCTTCTTACCTCCTCCTTCCTGCTTCTTACTTCATTTGCTGTCCATGCTCCAAACAAACAACTATCCGTGCTTACTTTTAAAGCAGCCTTTTCCTGTTGAACCGTAAACTGTTTGAATTGAAAATAATTATTTGCCATCGGCTTACAACTTACACCCTAAAACTTATAACTATGTATTACCACTCCGCCCTTGCACTCGGACTAACACTTAATGAAACAAAATCATTATCTAAATATTTATAATAGCCCGTCATGGCAATCATACCTGCATTATCGGTGCAATACTCAAATGAAGGAATAAAGGTTTTCCAGTGATACTTCTCACCCATTTCAATAAATGCTTTTCGTAATCCGCTGTTTGCACTTACTCCACCAGCCAGGCAAATCTGTTTAATGCCAGTTTGCAGCGATGCCTTCTTCAACTTATTCAACAGAATGGAAACAATACGCTGCTGAACAGAAGCACAGATATCATTTAAGTTTTCTTCCACAAATTTTTTCTGCTCTTCTTCTGTTGCCAAAAATTCTTCTTTAAACAACAAACTCGTTCCGGCATTTTTCAGGAAATAAAGGATAGATGTTTTCAATCCGCTGAAACTGAAATTCAGATCAGGAATCTGCGGTTCAGGAAATTTAAACCGGTTGGCATCGCCCAGTTGGGCATACTTATCAATCAATGGTCCGCCGGGATACGGAAGCCCCAGCAGCTTGGCAGTTTTATCAAATGCTTCACCTGCTGCATCATCAATTGTTTCACCCAGTATCTTCATTTGAGTGGGAGATTCACATAATACAATCTGTGTATGTCCGCCACTCACTGTTAAGCATAAAAAAGGAAAGGATGGTTTATCATCACCAATAAGATTGGCAATAACATGTGCCTGCATATGATGCACAGCAATCAACGGAATATCCAACGCCAAAGAAAGTGATTTGGCAAACTGCGTTCCAACAAGCAATGATCCAATTAATCCCGGCGCCTGTGTAAAAGCAATTGCATTGAGTTCTTTCCTGTCAACACCTGCATCTTTCAACGCTTCATCAACTACAGGAACAATATTCTGCATATGAGCCCTGCTTGCCAGTTCAGGTACAACACCTCCAAACTTTTCATGAACCGATTGGGTAGCAATTATATTCGACAGAATAACTCTATCACGGCAAACCGATGCTGAAGTTTCATCGCAGGAAGACTCTATTGCAAGGATTGTAACCCCGACACCACCTGAAGGGGGCTTTCCATCAGTTGAATACATGTTGAGCATTTGTAAAAAAATGAACAAAGATACTAATGCATTAAGTCTCCCTTTAGGGAGATTTAGAGGGTTTCTTATTTACTCCTAATAGCTACCACCGGATCCATCCTCGCTGCAATAAATGCAGGAATAATTCCGGCAAGAATTCCCGTGACGATACAAACCATTACGGCACCAAGAAATAAACCTAAGGATATAAATACCTGGAACTTGAAGACACTTGTAAGAATAAATGTTAAACCAAACACCATCAGCAAACCAAAGATTCCTCCCAGCACACAGAGAAACGCACTTTCCATTAAAAACTCACTGAGGATGGTTCTGCTTTTTGCGCCAATCGCTTTTTTCAAGCCAATAATACTGGTACGTTCACGAACAGTTACAAACATGATATTAGCAACACCAAATATGCCAACGATAAAAGAAAGAATAGTAATGGCAATACCGCCAATGGTCATACCATTGAAAATAGAAGTGATTTGTGATGTACCGCTGCTCACATCATTCAATGCGAAATTGTCTTCCTGCTTGGGGTTTAAACGGCGTACACCACGCATTACACCACGCAATTCATTTTTCAAATCGGCAACCGGGATATTATCTCTTCCTTTCACTATCATAAAACCATCGCTTCTTGCTTCATTGCCAACCTGACTGGCAAATGTGTAGGGAATCATAATAACATTATCAAAATCCCAACCGCCAATTAAACTTTGTCCCTGTTTTTTTACCACACCCACTATATTCACTTTACGGCCTTTAATCATCACTGTTTTACCAACAGCTACTTCCGGCTTATCAAATAATTTTTCAGCAACATTAAACCCCATCACCATAGTAGCAGAGCCGTAACCAAACTCGCTCATAGTAAGATATCGGCCCCAGCCAATTTCAACAGGTTGTATTTTATCAAACTCTTCTGTTATACCATACCAGTTTACGCTTGCCAGTGATACATCTTCATAATCAACACTGGATGCATTGAAATAGGTAAACGCTACATTACTTGCCAGGGAAACACTTCTTTTTACGGGCGCCATTTCTTTAAACTTGGGATTGGGCCTGCTCATATATTTCCACCAGGGATATTCACCACCACCTCCACCCCATGGCCATTTCTGTACATAGATGGTATTATTGCCAAATGACTTGAATTCATTCTTGATATTACTTTCCAAACTGCCCACTGTTGCCATTACGCTGATGATACAAAAGATACCAAACGTAATACCGAGCAGACTTAAAAATGTGCGCAGTTTGTTTTTTCTGAGTTCCTGGATAGCGAACTGCAGACTGTTCCAGAAAATTTCAAAGGTTTTCCGCATGCCCAAATGTAAAATGAAATCCTGAAGTGGAAAGAAAATTATTACAGGCGGAAAGCTGCCGAAACGTACCTTTGCGGCCTCGAAAAACAGGCTAATGGCCCATAGTTGATAGTCCATGGCAGGTGCCGGAGCTTCTATCAACTATGAACTATGAACCATTAACGGAAACAATGAAATTTGAAAACGAAATAAAACGCCGCCGCACATTTGCGATCATCTCTCACCCCGATGCCGGTAAAACCACATTGACGGAGAAATTACTCCTGTTTGGTGGTGCCATCCAGGTGGCGGGTGCTGTGAAAAGCAACAAGATCAAGAAATTTGCGACGAGTGATTTCATGGAGATCGAACGCCAGCGTGGTATCTCCGTTGCCACTTCCGTAATGACTTTTGAATACAATGGAACGCTCATCAACCTGCTTGATACTCCCGGTCACAAAGATTTTGCAGAAGATACCTACCGCACATTAACCGCTGTTGATAGTGTTATTCTTGTTATTGACAGTGTAAATGGTGTGGAAGATCAGACAAGACGTTTGATGGAAGTGTGCCGCATGAGAGATACGCCAGTAATTGTTTTCGTGAACAAAATGGATCGTGATGGCAAGAACCGTTTTGATTTACTGGAAGAAGTGGAAAAAGAACTGAACATCCATCTTCACCCCATGACATGGCCCATCAACAGTGGTAAAGAATTCAAAGGTGTGTATGATCTGGATAAAAAAAGTTTGGTTTTATTTACAGCCAATACAAAAGCTATTGATGAAGATGTAGTGGAGATCAAAGACCTGAATGATTCCATTCTCGATAAAAAACTCGGTGAAATTGATGCCAATATTTTACGTGAAGATGTGGAACTGGTCGACGGTGTGTATGGCGACCTGAATGTTGAAGATTATTTAAAGGGAAAAATTGCACCGGTATTTTTTGGAAGTGCAGTAAACAATTTCGGTGTAAAAGAAATGCTGAATACGTTTGTGCGTATTGCTCCATTGCCTCAAAGCCGTGACACTTCAACCCGTCGTTTGGATGTAAATGAAGATAAGTTCAGTGGTTTTATTTTTAAGATCCACGCTAACCTTGATCCCAAACACAGGGATCGTATTGCCTTCTTACGTGTTTGCAGCGGACGCTTTGAACGTAACAAATATTATCATCATGTGCGGTTAGATAAAGATGTACGTTTCAGCAATCCCTACTCTTTCCTTGCACGGCAGAAAGATGTGATTGAAGAAGCTTATCCGGGCGATGTGGTTGGTTTGTTTGATACAGGTAATTTTAAAATCGGCGACACTTTAACTGAAGGAGAAAATTATTATTTCACAGGTATTCCATCCTTCTCTCCGGAACTGTTTAAAGAAGTGGTGAATAAAGACCCAATGAAGACCAAGCAACTTGAAAAAGGTTTGCTGCAGTTAACAGATGAAGGTGTTGCACAGTTATTCACGCAGTTTGGCGGCAACAAAAAAATCATTGGTTGTGTGGGTGAATTACAGTTTGAAGTTATTCAATACCGTTTGCTGCATGAATATGCTGCCAGTGCTGAATTCAGGGCTATGCCTTATTACAAAGCCTGCTGGATTACCAGTAAGGATCAGAAAAAATTAGATGACTTTACAAGATTCAAAACCAACAATATTGCAGCTGATAAAGACGGACATTTAGTTTACCTCGCACAGAGTGAATGGTTTTTGAATACTGAGCGCCAGAATAATCCTGACATTGAGTTTCATTTTACAAGTGAGATACACAAAGAGGGATAAGGCAGAAGTAAGAGGTATGAGGTAAGAAATATCTTTACAACTCAGAAGCTTCAAACAAATGATACTTTTCGAATCAGAGCGATTATATGTTCAGCCTTATACAGAGGCTGATGCTGATATATTCTTTCAGCTGAATGGCGATGCGGAAATAATGCAGTATATCCGGGAACCAAAGACAAAAGAACAAAGCGATCAATTCCTCAAAGAAAATCTTCAGTTCTATAAAGATCATTCCGGCCTCGGAAGATTTGCTGTGTTTACAAAAGACGATCAGCAGTTCGCCGGTTCATTTTCATTACTGTCGATAGATAAGAGTGAAAATATTCATCTTGGTTATGCCTTATTGAAACCTTTTCACGGCAAAGGATTGGCAACGGAGCTGGTAAAAGCATCCTTTGAATATGTATTCAGCACAATTCCAAACGATACAGTACACGCATTAACAGTAGCTGAAAATATCAGTTCGCAAAAAGTATTAGTGAAATGCGGGTTTCAATTCACTGGAACAATGATACATGAAGAAGAAGATGTAATGGTATTTGAATTGAAGAAAGAAGGGCAACTGCAGCAAGTACCACAAAAACACAAATAAACAGCTTCTTACAATCAAAACTAAACGTTTATTTTGCGTGAAAGAAGGCTGCGGTTTTCTTTTTTATAGATGTTAACAATCATTAGAAGGTAAATAATATCAAGTATAAAACATAAAAATCCAAGCAATTGTAAAAAAATGCTGAAGCCCTGAAAAAGAAAAATTGTTGCACAAAGTGTTCCTATACATTTCCAAAAAGCAATCCCGAAAGATTGTCCTGAAATCGATTTTCTTTTCAGCAGCATGCCAATGTACATAGCTGAAATAAGAATACTCATAATGAATGCAGAATTTGTAATGGCAATTGGGCCTGTAGCTTTATCATAATAATAGAGGATGAGCCCGGCACTGGCGATTGTAAACAAACTAAAAGGTAAAAAGTAGTTTTGCAGGCCTACATTCTTCCATTCCTTTTTTCCATATAAAAAATAACAGGTTAAAATAAACACATCCAGCAAAAACCATAAACGGTTAACCTGTGTTTGCAAGCCTGCCTTTGAAGGAATTAGAATAAAGCCATATAAAAACTCCCAGCAAATGTTAAAGGCAAGTGCAATAAAAGGCATTCCATAGGTTTTGTCTTTTATAGAGCGATAAATAATTAAAACATAAGAAGCTAACCACCCAAAGGCCATACCAAGTAATAAAAGAATGACTGCTGTTTTTGAAAATGAATCCATTTGCGTGTATTTGGTATTTAATCAGCGAATCGTTGAACAAGCCTAAACCTTCCCCACCCTCTCCATCATCTTCTCAACTATTTTATAGGTAGCAGGACAATACTCCACATTCTGTTTGTAAACATGTACCCACTCTGTAAAATCCTTTTTTGTATGATGAGGAAAAGTTGCACAATCAACAGGACGGATAGCATAGATAGAACACTTGTTGTCCTTTAAGTTGAGAAACTGGCAGGGTTGTTTTTTATTCATCATATCACCTGTACCTCTTTCTTTGAACAACCACTTATCTGTAAACTCCTGTGGAGTTTGATTGAAATGTGCAGAGATGCGTTTGATATCCTGTTTAGTAAACGTTGGAGTCATTGTCTTGCAGCAGTTGGCACAGCTCAGGCAATCTGTTTCAGCCCACACTTCCTTGTCTGCTTCCTTTGCCATTTTATCCAGTCCT
>JBEBHT010000376.1:0-4135 GCA_040081135.1 Lacibacter sp.
CCGCATGTATGAAGAGGCTATACAAAATGAACAGCTGAATGGAATATATAATGCAGTTGCTCCAAACCCTGTTACAAATAAAGACCTTACTGTTGCACTTGCAAAAAAGATGAGGGGCAATACTTTTATTACAGTACCTGTTCCTTCCTTCGTTTTAAAAATTGTGCTGGGCGAACTGAGTATTGAAGTGCTGAAAAGTGCTACCATAAGTTCAGCAAAAATTCAGAATGCAGGATTTCAGTTTCTGTATCCAACGATTGATGCAGCATTCAATGAACTGATCAGTTAGTTTTCTTTGTTTCTGCCTGGATGATCTTTGGCTGCTTCATTGGCGGAATCACCAGTTCAGGACTTAACTCCGGCAGTTTTGATTTTGCATCTTTTTGCCTGTACATTAACGCATCAACAAAGTACCATTTCTTACCATCGTTCGAAAGGCCGATTAAAGTTGTTTCTGTTTCCATTGATCCCATAAATGCTTCTATGGTCATGGTTTGCGGCAATGTACATTGCTGAACACCTTTATAGGTTACAACTGCAGAAGGGTTTCCCAGCAAAACAGATTTTACTTTTATCCCAAATTGTTCCCGGTACTTTTCAATTGAATCAACTCCCTGCTTTATTTTTTCTTTCCCTTCTTTATCAGTTACCAGAGTTGGATACGTATACGTTGCATACGTTTCAAGATCAAGAGCTGCTAAAGCCTTCGCCATTTTCAGGGCCTCTGTTTTGATCACTGTTTGTATATTCTGAGCAACAGTAGATTGCAATGCAAAACACAGAACCAGCACTAATTGAAAACTTTTCTTCATGATAAATAATTTATTACAAATCCCTTTTTTTATAAATCCATAAACTGAGTGCCCAGAAAAGTATAATATACCCAATCGTTATCAATGCCTGCTGATTGAGAAGTGCGATTGATTTATTAAATGACTCTGGATCTAACTTACCGAGAAATGCAGGCAATGGCGTTAACCTGTCTGATGATTCTGTAGGTAAAAACCGTCCTGCATCATTGGCATATTTTCCCATGAAACCCACAGCAATATTTTCAAAAATGATTTTATAAAAGATGAACGCCCCCAGTGCAATAAATGCCCTGCGTATTAACAGTCCTAACAGAAATGCAAAAGACAACTGGCTGAATACCTGCAATCCGTATAAAGAAATATAGTTAACCAGTTTCCATTTATCTGTAACCTCAGCACCGGTTGTTGCAAAACCAATCACTAATGTAACCACTACATAAAGCAGAATTACAATGAGAGAAACTATAACAACGTTCAGAAATTTTGCAATCAGAAATTCATAGCGGCTCCACCCATCAATGATATTCTGGCGGTTTGTTTTGTAAGTATATTCATTTGTGATAAGCATAATCACCAGTATAGCAGGTATCGCTACAAAAATAGATGAGCTGAAGGCAACTGTTCTGAATACTTCAGGAAATTCAAATGGATTTCCGATAAGCATTTTCAGCATCTTGGCAGCTGTTTTTTCATTGCCTGTCTGCTGTTTATAAATAAAATAAAACAGTCCGTTTATTCCGGGGTACGACAAAACTGTTATCCCCATAATCCACCAAAAACCGGGGTAGTTTTTTATTTTAAGCCATTCTGTTCTGAATAAATTAAGCATAGTATATACGTTAGTGTGCTGTTTAAATTAATTGTTAGTGAGTTCGAAGAATTTTTCTTCCAGTCTCTTTTTCTTGATCACCAGCATCTGCAATGAAACACCCTTGCTGAAACAGTATTGATTGATCTCTTCGGGGCGGGCAGTTCCTTTTTGGAAGTGGGCCTGTACAGTTTGTTCATTGATAGTGATTGCTGTTTTACCGGGGTATTCGCTCAGGATATTTTTCAGCAGTTCCATATCAGCGGCTGCAACTTCAATTACATCTTCATCCATCAGCACATCTTCAACAGATCCGGAAGTAACCAATGTTCCTGTTTTTAAAATGGCAACATGTGTACAAACTTTTTCCACTTCATCGAGCAGGTGACTGGCCATGATGATGGTATGACCTTTCTTACTCAACTCAATAATTAATTCACGTATTTCCATTATACCTACAGGGTCAAGACCATTTGTTGGTTCATCCAGTACCAGTATTTGCGGATCTCCCAGCAAAGCAGCTGCAATGGCGAGACGTTGTTTCATTCCTAAACTGTAAGAACTGAACTTACTGTTACGGCGCTCATACAATTTTACTTTCTGCAATACTGCATCAATTGCAGCCATGTCACCACGGCCGCTGATGCTGTTGGTAATTTTTAAATTATTGACTGCAGATAAATAATGATAGAAGTTAGGTGTTTCCAGTAACGAACCAATCTGCTTTCGCAGATCCGGTGAAGCAGGTTGTCCAAACCAGGAATAGTTGCCACTGTCAGCATTCAACACATCAAGGATAATACTGAGCATGGTTGTTTTACCACTGCCGTTTGGACCTAATACACCGAATACAGAACCCTTCGGCACATTGAATGAAATGCCATTCAGTGCCTGAATTTTTCCGTATCGTTTCTTTAAATCATGAACTTCTAAAATACTCATAGTAATAATTGTGAACTTATGAAAGCTAAATTTAATGGTTTATTCTTCCGGAAGGTAATGCGAATGATAAATGCTTGTAAAATCTCCAAGAACGGCAAAGCCTTCGTCATCAAAACGAAGTTTATGCAGATTCAAAGCTTCAATATCGCTGAGGAGTACTTTACGGTGCTGCGGATCAAGCGTTCCTCCTGTTTCTCCGGGAGCAGCAGCAGAATCGTATTGATAATGCGGATCACAAATTGTTCCTCTCGGATACATGATACCGGGAGTTCCCTGTCCTCTTATATCCAATTCATCAGGATGATGCAGACCAAGCATATGCCCGTATTCATGTGCAGCAGTTGTTGAAGTCTGTAATAAATTCGCCAGTTTAAAATAACCTGTATTGCAGCCCAGCCCATCAACAAAAGAAACATGCATGGGTGAATACTCTTCAATACGGAAGTAGAATAATTTTGGATCGGTATTGTACCAAACGATTTCTGGTTGCAGTTGCGGTTCATAAAATCCTTTGATGTCAAATACCATATCGTACCAATTTCCCTTATGCTGAATTCTTGCTTTGGGTTCATTCCAGTGCTGATCAATATCAGTCGCAATCTGTTTAGCTAACTGTTCACTGGCAGCATCGCCATAGAAATAAAAATGGGAATGAATAATAAACTGGTGCGATGATGCAAGGAGTTGTACAGAGGCCATTACGCTGCAAGTTATGATTTCCAGTAATCGTACTGCATATACTTTGCCGTTTCATCGGCTGCTTCTTTCCCAAACAGTTTGCCTACAGTATATAAACTCATATCAATTCCGGCTGATATCCCTGCTGAAGTAATGATCGTTCCATTATCAACAAACCGGATATTTTCTTTTACATGAATCTGTTCAGAAATATTTCTCAGTGCATCAATTGCTTTATAATGTGTAGTTGCTTCCAGTCCTTCGAGCAATCCAGCTTTTCCTAAAATGAGGGAACCGGTACAAACACTTAATAGCAATTTTGCCTGTGCTGCCTGTTCTTTTACCCAGTTGAGAACAATTGGATTGTTCATTTCTCTTCTGCTGCCAAACGGAGTTCCATCTGCATAATTACCACCACCACCGGGAATAAGAATGATATCAGCATTCGGTGCATTCTCAAATGTATAAGTTGGCTTTACTGTTAAATGATTTCTTGCCTGGATAGTTTCAAACTGAGCAACAGTAAATACATTGAAGGGAGCTTCGGACATTGTCCGCAGACCGGCAATGCTGAACACTTCAAATGGCCCGGCAAAATCCAGCACTTCCACTTCGTTGAAAAGAAAAATGGCGACTTTGTATTGCATAAAAAAAGCGTTGGTTAAAATTAACCAACGCTGTACAATTAATTGTTTCTATTTTAATAATATTTAATTCCTCACCGGCTTACCACCCTTCAACACACTTTGTATCCTTTCCAGTGATTTCTTTTCACCGCAAAGTGATAAGAATGCTTCCCGTTCTAAGTCAAGTAAATATTGTTCAGTTACAAAAGTTGGCTCACTTAAATCGCCGCCACACATTACATAGGCAAGTTTGGTTGCAACCACACTGT
>JBEBHT010000047.1:0-17180 GCA_040081135.1 Lacibacter sp.
GTTCAGCAACAGATGGCAACAGCAGGAAAGAGCTGAATGTTCCCGTTAAAACCCAGGGAAAAAACAGTGAAAACACGCTGTTGATTGTAACAGCGCATTTCAACCTTTGGCGAAACAATAAAACCACCGGTTATGAACCCAGCAACATTTTCCACTGTTACAAAAGAAGAGATCTTTCAGCAACTGCAAAACATACGGCAAAAAGAAAGCTTCAGCAATGAGTACTATCCATTTATTGATACCATGGTGCAGGCAGTAGCACATTTAAAAAAATCAGGTGAAATAGGTGATGAAGACATTACGAGGATACAGCATTTTTTTGGACAGGACTTTTTAGAAAATACACTGCATGGTATGGCATTGCTTAAAAAGTACGGATATGCAGGTGATTTTCTGATGATCGATAAAATTTATACCGGCAATACATCTGCTGATATATTCTTTCAATCATGGGATGCATACTTTCAAAGCCATGCAGCACCAAAAGCTGTACGCAACAGGAAAGAGTTTTTTAAGAAACTGCTGCACCGAAAACTGAAACTTAACAAAACGGTTCGTTTACTGAATGTTGCCAGCGGCCCCAGCAGAGATTTGCTTGAACTGTACAGCAGTCTTTCACCGGGAGAACAACTGCATACCACCTGTGTGGAAATGGATAAGCATGCAATTGAGTATGCCTGCAACCTGCTGAAAGATTACATACAGCATATTGATTTTATGAACCGTAATATTTTCAAGTTTGAAACGGAAGAAAAGTTTGATGTAATCTGGTCGGCTGGCTTATTTGATTATTTTGACGATAAAGCCTTTGTATATATTTTAAATAAATTTAAAACATGGGTGGCACCGCATGGTGAAATAGTAATCGGCAACTTTAACAGCATGCATAACCCCACCCGTGATTATATGGAAATATTTGGCGACTGGTACCTGCATCACCGCAGCAGTGAAGAACTTATTTTACTGGCCCTTGCAGCAGGTTTTGATGAAAGCCAGGTTTCAGTAGGCTGTGAAAATGAGAAGGTGAATCTTTTCTTAAGGATCAATATGGGATGATGTTTTTAATGAAGTGATTTGTGCTTCGCCTTGGTTCTTTTCTAACCAACCAGTTTTATGTCGGTCCTTTTTTTCAAATAAGATTTTCATCAGTTGAACCAACAAGAGTTAAAAATTCAATTGTATGTGTTCCATTGAGCCCGCTTTCATCTCTTAACCTTTGAAATTCCTGAAAGGAAGGAACATTCAGAACTTCTGTTTGAACTTGTTCGTTTTTGTAAATAGAATGGTGAACAAAACTTACCTGATCCTCTTTTGTGTAAACACTGTATTGAAAGGCTGATGAGTCAAGCTCTTTAAAGTCGTTTAAAAAACGTTGAATATGCTGTTTGTTTTGTTCTGCATATGCTGGTTTTACCTGGTAAGCTACAATTACAGAAATCATGTTTTATTATTAATGTGTTAAGAGATTTATAGTTGCAAATATGAGCTGAAAAGCAACAGCCTGTATAAAGTAAACTAATGTTCAGCAAAGCTGTAAAAAAATTAGTTTTGTTAGCTTTTTTGCACAGTTCATGTTAGCGGTTCTTTGTTCATCAGGCTTACTAAATATATTTAGCCATCGACTCTTCTAAAATTCGTTTCACATCCTTATCTAAGTTTTGAGTTTTTACATATCCATAAAACGAATCAAAGGGTATTTCATCAAACCTTTTTTTTATTCGTTTCATTTCAGCTAAAGGAAGAGGAATACGGTTAGGCGAACTGTATACTGCCGAAAAGTGTTTTTTGCTGGGTGAAAGAAACAATGTGTCACCACAAAGTATGCTGCCTTCTTCTGACAGAAAAGGAACATGCAGTATACTGCTGCCTTCAAAATGCCCGCCAATATTAATCAACCGCATTCCATCCCAAAGCTGCATTTCATCTTCTTCCCAAAGGTTTAAATGTTTCCCCTTTACCATGATGTGCTGCTCATCTTTTTTATGAATATATAGCGGGCAGTCAAATATCTCAGCCCACTCATTCATATTGCTGTAAAAGTGGGGGTGTGAAAAAGCAATAGCCTTTAGTCCGCCTTTATTCTTTATGAACTCAATCGTCATTTCATCAAGCAGAGGTATGCAGTCCCACAGTATATTGCCATGGTCACTCAATACAAGCATGGCTCTTTGGCCAATGGCAAATAGTGGATTTATTTCAAGTTCGTACAACCTGTCTTTAATCTTGTTTAGCTGAATGCTGTATTTCTTCTGCAAGTCAGAAGGACTTGTCCACAGCTGTCCTTCCTGCGGCACCCATTGGCGTTCATCAAGGCAGGTAATACATATTTCGGGTGCTGAGTCGGCAGGGTATGCTGTTCCGCAAGTGCTGCATAGTATGTTATCAGTCATAGTTTGTAAATGGAGTTTATAAAATTTCAACTTCTTCGGGTATTACAAAAAATAGGATGCAACCCGTTTTGCTGTGAACGGAATGTTTAAATTCAGCAGGAGTGTACAGATAGTCGCCCTCACACAGAGTTTCATTTTCTATGATGGCTTCACCCTGCAGTACAAAAATTTCTTCACCACCCGGATGATTATGATATGGATAGCTGGCTCCAGGCTCAAACTTTAATTGAATGCTGGTTGACCTTCCCTGTTCTTCATTATACAGCAGAGATTTTACCCATATACCATTATAATGAACTCCTTTTTCTACGAGTGGCTGCCAATCTTTCTGATTAGTTCTGACAATGTAATGATTGATGTCTGTATTCATTTTTATGTTTTTTTGTTGAAGAAAATTATTTTGTCAATAGAAAGTCAATGCTCCATTTGTAAGAAGGCAATGTGGCTAATAAGAATGCCCCGGCACTGAATGCAAACACGGAATAGTCGAGTGGCTCTTTGATGCCGTAAGAAACAACCATAGCTACTGCAAAAACCAGCGTAAGCCCGGATGCTCCGAAAGCTGCAAACCTTGTTTGATAACCAAAAAGTAAGAATAATGCAAAGCCGGCTTCAAGCACCGTGGCTGTTACTGCAACAGCAGGGATTACTGTTTTGGGTAAAAAGGAATTTACCTGTGCTGTATAATTAAGAAAACCGCTCCAGCCCGATGTGTTCCTGTATAATAAATTCAGGCGGCTTGCCACAGCTGATAAGAAACCTGCGGCCAACGATAGCCGGAGCAATACGGATGCAATATCCATCATCATAATATATCTGTTTTTTAGTGTTAAATAATTTACAGATGCAAAGATGGATGATGCTTCACAGCAAAAGAATAGAGAATCAGGAGAAAAGCATGTAATATTTATAAGGAAAATGTTTCCTTGTATTGTGTGGGCGAAAGCTTCGTTTGCTTTTTGAAAAAGTTGGAAAAATAAAAAGGGTCATTAAAACCAAGTTGATAGGCCACTTCTTTTACTGTTGCTTCACTGTAAGTAAGCAACCTCTTTGCTTCTGAAGTAACAAGACCATATATTACATTCTGGGCTGTTTTGCCGGTATGAAGCTTTGCCAGTTCATTCAGTTTAAGTTCAGTGGTAGCTAACATCTTTGCAAAGTGAGCAACCGTATAGTTGTGTTTAAAATTATCTCTTACTGCTTCCAGGAATTTCAGGAACAGGGCATCCGGTTTCCATATTTCATCGCCCCGTTTTACTTTGGCCCGATTAATGGCAACAAGTATCAGCTCAATCCGGCTGTGAATGGAAATCAAGTATTGGTAAGGTTGTTCATTGAGTTCCTGCTGAATAAACCGCAGTTGTGTTTCTAAAATATCCTTCTCCACAGCTATGACTTCATTCATGGCAAAGTGGCAAAACAGGCCATTGTGAAATATCAGTTCTATATCCTTATCATCTTTGCAGAAAAAATTCAATGTAAACTCCATCACAAATCCTTTGGCTTTTGCAGTTTTTGTAATACAGTGAACCTGTCCTGATGTTATAGTAATAACCTGACCTGCTGCAATGCTGAATTCCTTTTCATCCACCAGCATGGTTATGCTTCCGGAAGAACAATAAACTAAAACGTATTTCGTAACACGCCGTGGTTTGTCGAATTTGAGATGGCTATCTATGATTTTTATTTCTATCATTTTCACTGTGAATCTGAAGTCTGTTTGCAATGGCCCATGACAGGTAAATTTATGATATTATATGAAGCTCTTCAAAAAACAGGCTTTAGGTATTGCTGGTTTACTGTTCAAAATTCTGGATTGTTGTTTACTGTTGTGAGCTTCTCCCAACTAACATAGTTTGCATTACTGAACGTTGGCGGGTACGGCCAACACGAGCTTAACAAAAAAGGAAGACAGGAATAATCCTGAATACTTGTTTACAATGTAATTACTGCTGTTTGGTAATTTTTAAGTCACGGAAATAGCCTTCTGTGCCCACATCCACAAATAAACCTATGGCACCAGTTGATTCTACTCCATGTTTCAGATCATTCACTATTAAAGAAGGATGTTTGTTATCGTTTAAAAACAGTTTGGCCTGTTTACCCTGTACAACAATCTTAATTGTAATCCATTCGTTCAAACCCATATCGGCATACGATTCATACATTTCAGGAGCCTCTTTTCTTAACCGGGAAAATTTAAAATCTGGAAAAGAAAAATACTGGGTGGAATGATTACGGCGTATTTGTTCTTCAGCCCTGCCATTGGTAGGACGTATGTAGATACATTCAAATTTTGAATTGTTTTCATTTATTCTGAAAGCTACACCAATGAACCCTCTGTCTGATGGGGATGCATTGGGCAAAAGCCGGCTTAATACATTCACTTCAATAGTTCCATCTTTAAAATCAATATTTTTTATGCGGACAAATGTCGGTTCATCTGCTTCTTTTACCGCAGAATCTTTTATGACCTTAACAACTTCTTTGCCATTAAAAGTTTCTATGGTCATATATACTTTATTAGCTGCCAGTGTCTTTGTTTCCAGTCTTACATTTTGTCCATGTAAACCTTTTACAGCAAAAAAGATAAGCAGGAAAATGGCAGTTACATTTTTCATTTGCAGGAATAGTTATTTTTTAGTCAATCTGTTTCAGGAAGAAACAAACTAAAACTGAACATTGTTTGCCCTTCCTGAACTAAAGTCTGGCTTTGTAATTAGCTGATGTTTGTTTTTACACAGTTCATGTTGGCTGCATTTTTTGTACGTCAATAGTTTGAGTATTGAAATTCTTGTGCCTTTTTAAGATAAAAGTTGTCAGATATTAAACTGTCCAAATGCTCGACATATTTGTATAGCTCTGCCTGTCTTTTTTCTTTTGATTTTTTATCAGGAATTTCATTGTCAACTTTAAGTTCTTCTAGAATAATTTGTCGTAAGGAAGCTAGATAGAGTTTTTTCTGTTCTTTAATGTCAAGCAGCCTATTGAAAATGTCGCTGTTTTCTTTGAATTGATAAACTCCATATTCAGCATAACCATTTATTCTATTGAACTGGTGTCCAAAATATGTGCCTCCATAGGTCAGCAAGCCAAAAATATCATTTATGTCATGGTAAATTGAAATAAGGTTCTCACGCCTGATATTTAAATCATTGCCTTCATTTTTCTTTTTCAAAAAATACGAGTACAAAATATAGTATTGGTCTTGTCCAACCTCACTACCAAATGTCAGGTGCTTTTTGTTTCCATCAGCTTCTACAATATCTTTATAGTATCCACTTTGGGCATATGAAATATCTGGGTGTACTGGTATAGTCGCATAAAGTGAAGGGAAATTGTCTACTATTTCATTAAAATCCTTTTTTGAATATACAATTGTGTCAAAATGTTTAGAACTTATAATAACACTGTCGGTCGTTAAATAAAATTGAGATTTATCAATTGTGTTTTGCTTCTTAACAACTGTGTCAACCTGGCTTAATGAATTGTTTTTTGTCGGACTATTACAGCCGAGAAAAATAAATGTCGTTATGGAAATTAGGGTCTTCATAAAATTGCTACCAACACGTAAATTTATGCTATTATGTGCACTGCTGAAAAAAGTAGGCTTTGGTTATCAGATATTTATTGTTCAACATCTTGTATTGTTGTTAGGGCAATCCATTTTATTATAACCTGTGTACAAACGTTTGCACCTGATTTCTCCCAATAAAAAAGCGATACCGTTCAGCATCGCTTTTTTATCATTCAGTTATCCTTTTTTTATTCAAGCCTGAAAGAGATCTTGCATACACATCCGTAGGTGGTTACTTTGCCATCCTTTACATGTGCTTTAATATCCTGCACATACACAGAGTCAATATTGCGGATGGTTTTAGAAGCTTCTTCCACTGCCTGGCGGATGGCATCATCAATTCCTTTTTCAGAAGAAGCAATTACTTCAATAATTTTTACAATAGGCATGTCATTTCGTTTTAGTGATGAGTAATCATGTATTCATCACTAAGTTAACGAAACAGCCACAGAAACCAAAGATGATTTGCTTAGAGCGAGCTGAGATATATAAGGAGAAACAATAACGCATAAACGGTTATCGTCTTCAATGAAATGTCTTGAGTTTTCATGATGCAGAGTTACACTGCCGGTGTTTAGTTAAGGTAAATACTGTATTAAATAAAGGTTAGGTCTTTATATGATTGGGTTATCTGTAGCCACCTCCGCCGCCACCACTGTAACCACCGCCTCCACCGCCACCTCTGTAGCCGCCTCCTCCGCCACCACCACTGTAACCGCCACCACCTCCGCCGCCTCTGTAGCCGCCGCCTCCACCGCTACCACTGTTGCGGTCTTCAGCTTCTTTCACAACTAAAGGTTTTTTATTACGGCCAAGGGTAATATCGTTCAGCAGTTCAATGGCATCTTTGCCATCTTCTGCATTTTTCATTGTTACAAATCCAAAACCACGGCTCTTGCCGGTATTGCGGTCAATGGATACTTTGGCAGATACAACAGGTCCAAATTTTTCAAAAATTTCTTCCAGTTCTGCGTCATCAAGATCGTAAGGTAAGCCAGCTACAAAAATGTTCATAATATTCGGTTGGGGCAAATGTACATAACTTCTGTTAACGGAAGCAGAAAGAGCACATTAAATGACTGCTTTCTTACGATTTCAGAAAACTGTCACTTCAGGCACAAGCCGATTTTATACACCAAATAGTCGATATCCTGCTTTTAAACTCTGTGTTGATGGAAGCTCTGCCTGTAAAAATCCGGATGCTTACAAAAAATTAATCCCGTAGGCAGGAAGGTATATTTTTCGACCGGAGCCTTAAGTAAAAGGTATTTCGCTGATTAATCTCTGAATTCCTGTGAAATCATGAACCCGTTTTTACCGCCATCCATTACGCCAATTCCAATACGGCCAAAAGCCGGGTTTAAAATTGCTGCCCGGTGGCTTGGCGAGTTCATCAATCCCTTGTGTGCTTCTGTAAGCGTTCTTGCGAGTGCAAGATTTTCACCTGCATTCCTGTAAGTAATGTTTACCTGTTTCATCCGCTGAAAAGGATTAACACCATCAGGTGTTGTATGTGCAAAATAACCTCTGGCAAACATATCTGCAGAATGAGCCCTTGCGACTTCTTTCATTTTTTCATCAACTGCTAAAGGTTTTAAATGATGCTTATGTCTTTCTTCATTTACCAACAGCCACATTTCATATTCAAGATCGGGTCGTTCAAAAAAAGTTTCTGTCTTAAAATCTGTTTCAGTTGGATGCTCTGTGGTTGCAGCTGATATTTTTGGTGTGAAATAAGTTGTAATCAACGGCGATATGTTCTCTTCAACCAGTTCTGTATAGGGTGAAAAGGTGGAAGTGATTTCACTTTTACCTGCTTCTTTACTTACAGCATCAAATATGGAGTGGGTAAGTAACCGTCCTGTAATTGAACTGATAACAATACCCATCAGCAAGCCGGGAATAATTCCACTCACTTTATCGGCAAAAGATTTCCGTTTGTTCTGTTCATCCCTGCTGAACATCCATCGCTGAAGCATGGAAAGAAATAAATAGGTGACGATGAAAATAAATACGGTTGCAACAGGGAAATACCATTGTGTAAAATCGGGATACAGGGTGGCTGTAAAATCAAACGTGTAATAATAGAATAGAAATCCACCACCAATACTTGCAGTCCATTTTACGAGGTCAAGAATTGTTTCGGCAGCACCTTTTTTGTAACCGATCCATGTTACCAGAAGTATGATAAAACAAAGAATAATGTCAACTGTATTCACAGCTATTTTGTTTAAGTCAATAAAAAGCAGCGTTTCCGTAATCGATTTACAGAAACGCTGCCGGTTAAGTTGAAAAACTGATTATATAATTAGTATCTGCCATCTTTTTTGTCAATTGTACGTCCAATACCATAACCAACACCACCACCAAGCACGGTTCCAATTACAATACCAGCGGCACGGTTACGCTTGCTTACAACTCCACCAATTACTCCGCCTGATACGCCACCAATCACTGCACCTTTCGCTGCTTTACTCCATCCTTTTTTCTTCGCAGCAGTTGTGGTAGTATTTGTGTTTGCAGTTCGGTTAGAAGCTGCTGAAGTATGTCTGTGTTCAACATACCTTACAGTACGGTTGTTGTTGATTGCTTTTGTTTCAGCCTGCTGCTCTTTCCATGTTTGGAAAGCTGCAAATTCAGTTGAATCTATTGCGGATAAAACCTTTGCCTGATCTGTTACCGGTTCAATTTTGCTTTTGCAGGATGCCATTACTGCAACAAGTGATAATGCGGTTAAAATTCTTTTCATAACTTCTGTTTTAGAGATTTAGAATAATGTAGTTCTTATGTTTACTACCTTAGTAAGAAAAGCGTGCCACGTTTTTTTCAGTTGTTAATGAAAGTGTTATTGTTTTTATTATGCGCTGAAAACCATGCTGTTTCAGTGTTATTTCTTTAACATTTACAAAATAACAGGCATGAAGGGAAGATGCGTTTTTGTTGCATATTATTTGTTAACCAATTGCCATTTAATACATGTGATTGTTTGAAATTGAAGAAGAATTTTTTGAATACAATTGCCGGCTGGGTTTAACCTCATTATTTCTGTACATTGTGCAGTATGAAAAAAATATTTTGTTTCATTGCGCTGTTTCATTCATTTTCTGTTACTGCACAAACAGGTTCTGAAATTATTCTGTTTGATCTGCGGGTAACCAAGAATGTTGTTATTATTTCCAATGTAAAAAATTTCACCAGCCACAAGGGATACGATAACCAGCCCTTCTTTCATCCGAAAAAATCAATCATCTATTTTTCATCGTTCAACGACAGTGGCAGAAGCGATTTGAAGTATTATGATTTCAAGAATAACAAGACAAAGAATCTTACCACGACCAATGAACGGGAATATTCCCCAACAGTAACGCCGGGAAGTAAATTTATTTCCTGCATTATTCAACGTGATAATGGAGAGCAGAATCTTGGACAGTACCCCATTAAAGGCGGCGGGGCACAGGTGCTGATCAAGGACCTGATTGTCGGTTATCATGCATGGGTTTCAAAAAACAAACTGCTGCTCTTTGTATTGGGCGATAGTTTACATCCCAACACATTGCACTATGTTGATCTGCGTTTAAAGAAAGATACTGTTCTTGCTGAAAATATCGGAAGAAGTCTGCATCAAATTCCGGGAACTGATTTAATGAGTTTTGTACAACGTGTTTCGGAGAAAGAACTGCTGATAAAACAATTTGATCCACGCACAATGAAAATAACAACCATCACTGCAACAAAACCGGGGCAGGATCATTTAACCTGGCTCAACAGTCATAAAATACTGATGAGTGATGGTGTAAACCTGTTTGTGTTTGATGTAATTGCCAACACAGGATGGCAACTGGTTACCATTGAAGGTGATGGCTCCATGCTCAAAGGAATTACAAGACTTGCAGTAAATAGAAAATCATCGAAGCTTGCTGTGGTGGTAAGTGAATGATATTTATTTTACTGAATCAATTCTATTGCTTCAATATTTTCTGCGTAATCTTTTCCCCGCTGCAACAATTTTAAATGCACCCGAACTGCTTATGATTAATTGACTTTACGTGATTAAAAAATAGAAATAGCTGTAAAAAAAAAGTACCCGCTGTTGCGGGTACTGTATGCTGAGTTTAATTTCTTCTTCCGTCTTTTTGCTTTTTTTCAGCCGGTCTGTTATTGCCCGGTGAAGGTTTGGTAGATGGTGATGGCCTTGTACCTGGTCTGTTTACGGAAGGTTTTCTGTTGTCATTTGTTGCAGGCCTTGTTGTTACCGGTGGTTTTGGTTTGGGTGAAACTGTGTTGCCGGGTCTTGTAGAAGGCCTGTTAGGTTTTGTTGTTTCAGGTCTTGTGCCAGGTCTGCCTCCGGGGTTTGTAACAGATGGATTATTTCCATTGGGTCTGTTGGGTCTATATTGAGGAACCCTGTCATTGGCAGTAGGGGCATTGGGGTGTTTTCTCCTGAATGATTCTGAACCAATTCTTGTTTGATCGGGTCTTGAATAAGTAGTTCTGTAATCGCCTCTCTGCACCCTGTTATAAACATAAGGTGACCGTACCCTGCGGGTATTGTAATAAGAAGTTCGCCATGACGGATAACGGTAGTAATTGCTTCTCCTGTAATATCCATAGTAATGATAATTCCAGTGGTAATGATACCCGTAATAGTTGTGCCAGTATAATGGTCTCCACGGGCGCCAGTAAGAAGGATAATAACCATAATGCCAGGGTGAATGCCAGATAGAATAGGAAGGCAGGAAGATATATCTTACTACCGGCCACTGTGCCACTTCATAAGTTGTTGTATTATGAATAACAATGGTTGTGTTACCTGTATAGCCGGGATTTGGAGTGGATGCTTCGGCTATCTTTTCATCGTCTGTATAATTGGGCTCAATGATATAATCTTTACCATACAGATCTTCATCACCTATTACCTGTATCTGCACTTTGCCATTCTTGTCTTTCTGTACTACAAATGAAGCTACATCCTGTATTTCATTTTTATTGATTTCAACCTGCAGTACAATGGTGTGAATTCCGTCATCCACATTATCCACTACTTTGATGTAATCAATTTCATTATCGCCATCCAAATCAAGGTTGTTGATCTTTGAATCTTCTTCATTCAATTTCTTTTCAAAGATTTCAAGCGTTTCTGATTCCTGGAATATTTTTAATACGGCATACAGGTTCAGGTTATCGCCCGGTAAGCCCAACTGTCCCTGATCCTTGTTTTCCTGAGCTTTTGCCTGGAAGCTGAAAAGAAAAAATACTGCAAGAAGAATAAGAAGTGAGTGCTTTTTCATAAAAAAAAGTTGTTAATAAATGTAATACTTTCTACATAAAAAACTTTGACCTGTTAAATACTGTTTGGTTTAACATGGCTGAAACTGAAACAGGATTTATGCAGGTTTTAATCGCATTGCAATTAAATAAAAAAAAACCCGCCATAAAATGACGGGAGTAAAACTTTTGTTGTAAGAATGTTATTTTTTTGGCACAGGGAACTTCCTGGTCTTTTCATCCAGTACAGTGATTTTTCCATTTTCAATTTTTACATCATTCACCACCGACATAGAATCTACTTTTCCTGATTTTTCGGTTACAATCTGTTTGTACCATAATGTAACCCATTCGTCTTTTTTGTCTTTAGAAATAACCGATTCATAATCGCTCATTACAATCTTTACACTGGCTGTATTTTTCCAGCCTTCTGTAAACATAGCACGCAGGCTGTCTTTTGAAACCTTCTGATCAAAATAATCACTGCTCCACCACACACTGTCGGCAAAACCGGCTAAGGCTTCTTCTATATTACCTGTTTCATAACCTTTTAGTGATTTGAGAACAATTGCAATGTTTTTCTGATCACCCATATCCCAGTTGTCGGGCCCGTGACCTGTTGGCAGGTAAGCGTAATCAATTTTTTCTGTTGAAGCAGGTTCTGTTGCTGCTTCTTTTGTTTCCTTTGAATCTGTGCTGTTGTTGCATGCGGCAAAAAGTGAAGCGCATACAATGATGAACATTTTTTTCATGTTAAGATTGGTTTGTTTGATGAATAAATCAGCAGCCTGTTGAATGAACATGAAGCTGAATAACTTTCCTCAGAGGAACGGACGATTCACAAGGAAATACGGGGGTGGAATTAAACGTGTGCAGTAAGATATACTAATTTTTGAAAGGAAGAAAATTATTAAGAAGAGTTTTATAAACAGTCAAACCCGAATCAGAACAGGGAAAGCTGCTGTTGGTTTGCTTTCTTTTTTTGTTTTGCCGGTTTCTGTTGTGTAACTCCGTTACTGTTTTCTATTTTAAAAACAGGAGATTCTTCATAACGGGAGGCAACAATAATTTCAGCACCGCCTGCATGTTGTGTAAACAGTTCATGCACCAGTTCAGGTTTATTATTCTTCTTTGATAAATGCGAAAGGATGAGATGAGTCAGGAATTTCGGCCTGTGTGTGTTGAATAATTCCAGTGCCTGAATATTCGACAGGTGACCCTGCCCGTTGGTAATACGTTTCTTCAATATAAATGGATAATTCCCATTTTCCAGCATCTCCACATCATAATTGGCTTCCAGGAAAGCCGCATGACATTGCTGAAAATGATGAACAAGGTTTTTGCAGGCAATACCAAGATCTGTAAAAATTCCCACTGTTACTGTTGAAGAAGAAACGGTAAAACTGTGCGGATCATGTGCATCATGAAATTTCTGAAAAGGAGTAACTGTTAACTCTCCAATCTGTATGGGTTCATCAGCTTTAAACCGGTTGATAAGATGTTTTTCTAATTTTATTCTTGCCTTCTTATGGGTTGCTTCTGTTATGTAAACAGGGATTTGGTGTTTTTTTGATAAGACAATAACACCATTGATATGATCGCTGTGTTCATGCGAAATAAAAACAGCTTTCACTTTTTCCATCGCCAAACCCAACCGCTTCATCCTGATTTCTGTTTCCCTGCAACTGATACCTGCATCAATGAGCACAGCTTCCCGTTCGTTGCCGATATAATAGCAGTTGCCGTTACTGCCCGAATTGAGTGAAGTGATGTATAATGACATTTTTTGCAGCGGCAATATACTGCATGATGCAGGGGCCAACAAAAAAAGAATCCCGGTTGGGGATTCTTTATAATTTGAATACGGCGGATGTTAAATGATCAGCTTAGCTGAGTTCCAGCTCTTCAATGGGTAACGGTTTCATGCAGAAGAACCAGTCTTTGCAGTAAACGTTTTCATCTTTGCCAGCCATACGGTCGGCTGCAACACCGCAACTGTTGGCAGGAGGAACAATCACATCTTCACCGGGTTTCCAATCGGCAGGAAGTGCCACAGCATGTTTATCAGCAGTTTGTAATCCAATGATTACACGCTTCAATTCATTAAAGTTTCTTCCCAATGAAAGTGGATAGTAGATCATGGCACGGATAGTACCTGCCGGATCAATAAAGAATACCGCTCTTACAGCTTTGGTTGTGCTTTCGTTTGGCTGAATCATACCATACATCTTTGCAACTTCCATACTGATGTCTTCAATGAGCGGGAACTTTACTTCAATATTTTTCATATCCCTGAACTCGATTTTTTCTTTAATGGTACGAAGCCATGCAATATGACTGTACAATCCATCTACGCTTAACCCTACCAGTTGTGTATTGAGTTTGGCAAAATCACTTTCCAGTTTGGCAAATGTCATAAACTCTGAAGTGCAAACCGGTGTAAAGTCGGCGGGGTGACTGAAGAAGATAACCCATTTGCCTTTGTAATCATCAGGGAAATGAATATTGCCTTGTGTTGTAACTGCTTTAAATGATGGTGCAGCATCTCCAATTCTTGGCATTGAAATTTGTATGCCTTCTGTTTGTGTTGTCATAATGTTTGTTTGAATAAATGATTTGTGAAAGGTAAATTATCAGCATCCAGAAAAACAATGAGTGTTGTCACACATTTTATTGATTCTGATTGTTCTTGCCGCCGTTCATGCCTCCACGTTCTTTCGGACTGTTGATGATTTCGTCAAATTCCTGCTGACTCAGGTATTGAGGTTTGTAAGTAATTCCACGCATGGAAAGATTGTAAACAAAAGCACGCAGGTGGTTTCTTGAACCCCGCATCAGGTTTCCGTAAACAATGCGAATATCTTCTTTCTTTATTTGTAAAAGCTGTTCCTTTAAATCACGGATATCAATTTCTTCAATGGCAGCACCAACCTGCAGGGCTTCAATTTCACTGCTGTTTCCTTTTGTAATAAGTGTTTGATAAAGCTGTTGCAATGTTGTATTTACAAATACGCCACTGGTTTGAGCAGGGTCTTTTAATTCATACCTGTCGAGTAATGTTTTCAAAGCCGCCATATGATTGGATTCGCTGTTGCTGATATTTTGAAATGGCATTAATGACCATTTAGTGAACATCAGCGTATATACATCGTAAGCCAGTTTTTCTTCTTCACGCATAAAAGAAAGACTTTGTTTTTCAAAAGCAGTGATGCTGGTATCTGACGAAATAGATTTTTTGTCGCCGCCAAGTAAATGAAGTGAGAGTAAGCTGCCAATAAGAAGGGCAGTTATTTTCTGTTTGTGTTTCATTGCTTTTGTTTTGAGCAAAGTACATTCAACAGAAAATCAATTAATGTGACTTATGTTGCATAAGTAAACAACCCATCACATTTTCGGGATGATTTATATCAGTAAAAATCAGTTTGCGGAAATCCAGAAGTTCTTCTTATTCTTCTGAGGGTTTTATTTCCGTTCTTCTTGTGCCGGAATACAATTCATATTCAAACAAACGGCAATCAATAGTACTGTTATAAAATTCAATACGCCGTTTCGCTTTCAGCCCTATTTTTTTAGCCAGTTCAAGATTGCCGGTGAACACATACCCAAAATAACCGCCGCATTTCTTTTTCATGAAATCACCAATGCGGCTGTAGGTTTCTTCCAGTTCAGTAATATCTCCTAAACGTTCACCATACTCCGGATTCACCATCATGATTCCTTTCCCCTCAGCAGGAACTTCGGTGTCTGCGAAATCACAAACGGCAAATTCAATCAGCTTGTGTACTCCTGCCGCTATTGCATTTTTCTTTGAATTTTCAATTGCTTTTAAATCATAATCTGTTGCAATAATGCGGAGATCGGGAACATCAATGATCTGTTCTTCAAGCAACGCATCTTCTTTTCTGTAAACAGCTTCATCATATCCCTGCAAATGCATGAACGCATAATTGGTTCTGTACAAGCCCGGTCTTCTGTTGGTAGCAATTAATGCTGCTTCAATGGCAATGGTTCCTGATCCGCACATGGGATTGATAAAAGGTGAAACACGATCCCACAAGGTTGCATAAATTGTAGCTGATGCTAATCCTTCCAGCATGGGAGCAAGGCCGGGAATTTTGCGGTAGCCATGTCTTGCCAGTGAATCGCCGGATGTATCAATAAAAATTTCAGCATGTTCATTTTTCCAGAATAAATGAATCACAGTTCCGGTTAATTCAGATCCGGTTGATGGACGGGTTCCTCTTTTATCACGGAGCCTGTCAACAATTGCATCCTTTACCCGCAGGTTGGCAAACATGCTGTTGTTGATAGTTGGATTATTGACATTACTTGTTACAGAAAAATATCCGGGATCGGGTAAAATATTTTCCCATTGATAATTATGAAGGTTGTTATAAATATCATCCGCATTTTCAGCTTCAAATTGTTTGAGACTGTACAATACCTGGCTGGCACAACGCAGATTGAGATTGAGTTTAATACAATCGTTAATGGTGCCCGTTAATTTTACACCGGTAATAAATGTTTCATCAACTGTAAAACCAAGTTCCTCTACTTCTTTTTCAAGATAGATTGCAATACGTTTATGACAGGTGATGGTAATGGTGGAACTGGTTGTATATAAATTCATACTATTTATGTTGTCTGTCTTTTTTTGATCGATTGTATAATATGCAGGGCATGTTCTCTTGAATTTTCAATAAACAAACGGTGCGTATTCATTCCCCCGCAAATAACTCCTGCAAGGAATACATTCTTTACATTGGTTTCATGCGTCAGTTCATCATAAGTTGGTTTTCTTACATCATCATCTGAGAGCAGAATACCGATGCGTTGTAAAAAATCAAGATTGGGTTGATAGCCTGTTGCAGCAATCACCCAATCATTTGGCAGTGTAACAATTCTATCCGGTGTTTGAATATCCACTTCCTGTTCTCGTATTTCAACTATTGTTGATTCAAAATAAGCTTTGATAGAACATTCGCTGATGCGGTTCACAATGTCGGGCCGTGCCCAGTATTTTACACGTTCACCAATTTCTTTTTCACGGATCACCATGGTTACTTCAGCACCTTTGCGCCATGTTTCCAAAGCTGCATCAACAGCTGAATTATTGGCACCAACCACCAGCACTTTTTGAAAAGCATAAAAATGAGGGTCCTTGTAATAGTGTGTAACCTTGGGCAAATCTTCGCCGGGTACATTCAGCAAATAAGGAATATCATAAAAACCGGAAGCGATAACAATGTACTGTGCTGTGTATTTATTTTTTGAAGTAAGGATATTAAAACCTTCTGCTGTCTTTTCTGTCTGCAATACTTCTTCAAACAAATGAATATTTAGCTTAAATGTATCAGCCACTCTCCGGTAATATTCCAATGCTTCCGATCTTGTTGGTTTCGGGTTGTTACTTACAAAAGGAACATCACCAATTTCCAGCCGTTCAGAAGTAGAAAAAAATGTCATGTTGGAAGGGTAGTGGTAAATTGAATTCACCAGGCATCCTTTTTCAAGTATGAGATAAGGAATACCTGCCTTCTTTGCTTCAATTGCACAGGCCAGTCCAATTGGTCCGCCTCCAATAATAATGATGGGATAATGCGTTGTTTCCATTACATGTTAAGTTGCCAGCGAATAAAGTGTTTGATTCGTAATGAAACGGTTTTATTTCGCCACTGCAATCTTCACTTTTTTATTTTTTATTTTTTCATCCTTTATTAAGTGAAGTACATTATTTGCTTTTATTTTTTTTACAGCTACAAAGCTGAAAAAATCTTTTACTTCTATCAACCCGATATCTTCTTTTTTGAGATCCCCCTTTTGAGAAAGAAAGCCAACAATATCAATCTTATTTACTTTGTCTTTTTTGCCTGCAGCAATAAACAGCGTACTCCATTTTGGTTTCTCCGGTATAATGGCTGTTTCAGGTAACTCAACTTGCTCAGCAT
>JBEBHT010000377.1:0-4088 GCA_040081135.1 Lacibacter sp.
AGACAGTCATTGGAGGTGCTCCATACCGCAGCATTACGGCCCGGTGGTGAAACTCCTTTATCCCTGTTCCAGTTTTGTATGCCAATAATCGCTCTTCCGTCATTCCATGAACGACAGGCCGGTCTTTCTTTCACATATACATCAATAATGCCGGTGCTTTCATAAAAAACGATCTGATGCGAAGTGAGCAGATCATTGCATTGATACAAGGGCACTTCATTAAAACTCAGAATAAAACGGCGGCAGGGGGCTATGCCTTCAACTCTAACCTCTGTTTTTTTATTTTGTGAAAACTGGTCAATGTCCAAATCGTAATACACACCAAAAATTGCAGCCCGGGGATAAAATGCCCAGTCTTGCGGATCGCTGCAATTGTTGTTATTAACACAGCCGCCTGCTCCTGCATTGGGAATGGTATCTATTCCACCTGAACTGTTGAGAAGATTCCAGCCATTACATTTCAAAGCATTGCTTAAATCAAAACTTACTACACCGTTTGTGCTGGCAGTTATTTTATTATACACCTGGCCGTAAAAACAAAAGTCAAATGGCAGGTTAAACACATCATAAAATTTGTCATCATTCGTTGCACAGGGAAGGGTTAAAGCCGGTGCATTACTTACATAAGGGAAAGGGGTATAGGGAATGGAAACAACCTGGTAATCTGCCGTGCTGCGTAAATCAGGGATCTTTGTTTTAAGATCGAAACAGGTAATATTACAGAGAATAAGCGTATCCTTTCCCGCAAAAGACGGAAGACTAACCTGTGCTTCAGTTAGCAGCACTGAAAGGCAACCGAGTACAAATATGACCGGGAAAGCAGCTCTCATGTTTTGGTGAACGTTAAATGTAAGATTCGGAAGATAGATAAACATTAAGAAAAAATGCAAACAGGACGTGTATTTAAATTACTGCCGCCTGAGCTGGCAAAAAATTCACACTATATTGACTGCGGGCTGTTCATAAAAATAAAACTATTCCTATCTTCGACTTAAATAGTTGCATAGCTAACTATTTTTAAAACGCTTGTTATTATGAAACGTACAATCAAAAAGGTAGCCGTTCTGGGAAGCGGTGTCATGGGTTCACGCATTGCCTGTCATTTTGCAGGGATCGGTTTGCAAACATTGCTGCTGGATATGGTTCCGAAAGGATCAGAAGAAAGTACCAAACCTGCTGAACGGAATAAATTGGTGAATGATGCATTAACTGCAGCCATTAAAAGCAATCCTTCGCCTGTATATACTAAAGATGTGGTGAAGAAAATTACAACAGGCAATTTCACCGATAACATGAAAGACATTGCTTCATGCGATTGGGTTATTGAAGTGGTGGTGGAGCGTCTCGATATCAAACAACTCATTTTTGAACAGGTAGAAAAATTCCGTAAGCCCGGAACACTTATTACATCCAACACTTCCGGTATTCCCATCAGCATGATGGCAGAAGGAAGAAGCGATGATTTCAAAAAACATTTCTGCGGTACACACTTTTTTAATCCGCCACGCTATCTGCGTTTGCTCGAAATTATTCCAACAAAATATACTGATCAAACCGTTGTTGATTTCTTAATGAACTACGGTGATCTCTATCTTGGTAAAACAACTGTGTTATGTAAAGACACACCTGCATTCATTGCCAACCGTGTTGGTGTATTTGGTATGATGGCGATCATGAATGCCATGGAGAAAATGAAATTGAATGTAGATGAGATTGATGCATTAACCGGTCCGATCATTGGTCGTCCAAAATCAGCAACTTTCCGTACAGGTGATGTGGTTGGACTGGATACATTGGTGAAAGTAGCGAAAGGTGTAGCCGAGAATTGTCCCAATGATGAAGCGAAAGAAATCTTTGCCATTCCTTCCTGGTTAAATAAAATGATTGAGAATAACTGGCTCGGTGATAAAACCGGGCAGGGATTTTTTAAAAAGAGTAAAGGCGCAGGTGGCGAAAAAGAAATTCTTACACTTAATCTCCAGACGATGGAGTATGGCGCAAGAGTAAAACCAAAATTTGGGAGTGTTGAAGCAGCCAAGCCCATCGACGATCTGAAAACAAGATTAAAGATGTTGTGCAGCAGCAGTGATAAAGCCGGAGAGTTTTACAAACAGTTTCATTACAGTTTGTTCTCTTATATTTCTCATCGTATTCCTGAAATCAGTGATGAAGTGTATCGTGTAGATGATGCAATGATGGCTGGTTTCGGCTGGGAGATCGGTGCTTTTGAAAGCTGGGATGTGCTGGGTGTTGTAAAAATAACAGAAGCCATGAAAGCTGCCGGTTATAAAGTGGCAGCATGGATTGATGAAATGATTGCAGGCGGCTTTACCAGTTTTTATAAGGTTGAAAATAACAAGCGTGTTTGTTACGATCCTGCAAGTAAATCATATAAAGTAATTCCCGGTGGTGATGCATTTATTGTGATGAAGAATTTTGAGAACCAGACGGTCTGGAAAAACTCTGCCTGTCGTACATATCATTTAGGTGATGATGTGCTGGGATTGGAATGGAGCACAAAAATGGGAAGCATTGGCGGTGAAGTGCTGGAAGGAATTCAAAAATCCATTGCATTAGCAGAAGATAAATACAGAGGTTTAGTGATTGCCAATGATGCTGCACAATTCAGTGCAGGTGCAAATGTGGGTATGATCTTTATGCTGGCCATTGAACAGGAATACGATGAACTCGATATGGCGATCCGAATGTTCCAGAACACTATGATGCGTGCACGCTATTCTTCCATTCCTGTTGTTGTTGCTCCGCATGGATTAACATTAGGCGGTGCATGTGAGTTGAGTCTGCATAGTGATAAGGTTTGTGCAGCTGCTGAAACCTATATTGGTTTGGTTGAATTAGGTGTGGGTTTAATTCCCGGTGGTGGTGGTACCAAAGAATTTGTATTACGTGCAGCAGATGAAATGCATGAAGACGAACCTGAAACCATCACATTAAAGAATCGGTTCTTATCAATTGCTACTGCAAAAGTGGCTACATCAGCCAAGGAAGGTTTTGAAATGGGTGTATTTAGAAAAGGATTGGATGAAGTGGTGATGAACCAGGGACGCAGAATTGCAGAAGCAAAAAAATCAGTGATTGAAATTTATGAAAGCGGTTATGTTGCACCAACACAGCGCAGCGATGTAAAAGTATTGGGCCGTTCTGCATTGGGGGCTTTACTCGCCGGTATCAACGGAATGAAAACAGCAGGTTATGCAACTGAACATGACAGTGTGGTTGCAACCAAACTTGCCTATGTAATGTGTGGCGGCGATTTAAGTGAGCCAACTTTTGTAACTGAACAATATTTACTTGATCTGGAACGGGAAGCTTTCTTATCTCTTTGCGGCGAAAAGAAATCACTGGAACGGATACAGAGTGTATTGAAGGGCGGTAAGCCGGTGAGGAATTAAACTGCTGAATCAATGATGATAATGATTAAGACGTATTTTCGGTGGGTCACCTCTTAAAGGTGGCCCACCGTTTTATCGGGAGTAATTGGGATGTGTTTGTGGGCATAATCTAATTCATAAAACTTTAGCAATATTCATGATATCACTATCAAGTCTTCCGGGTAATCAAAAAGTTTTCCTTTCAGGAGCGATTGTAGGTGGCTTTTTTATTGCCATATCATATTTTACTGAAATCATAGATTTTGTTTATCTCAGTTTGTTTATATTCCTATATGGTATGATAGTTCCAATGTTTATCTTAACTGGAAACTCGTTAAATGACCTTAATGACTCAAATGTTTTTAAATGCTGGGCAATCATTTCATTAATATTTCTCTGCATATACTTTTTAAGTGCAGATAATCCCAATTTAGTTTTGGGCTCATTCGACAGGCCAGCAAATGGGATTAATCAATATATATCAAGTAATCCCATATCTGCATTTAGAGCACTTCCAGCATTTCTTTTTGTTTATTGGATTCTGAACAATATATTAAAGAAGGTATCTGGAAATTATATTGTTTTTACGTTTAAGCAATCTCGTTGGTACAATGATAAGGCAGGTCGTTCAATAAATGGTGCTGACGTTATTATAAACATCATTCTGTATATAGTGATTTTTCCTGTCTCTTATAC
>JBEBHT010000048.1:0-17096 GCA_040081135.1 Lacibacter sp.
CCGGGGAGTTGTTAGTCGGGAGTCGTGAGAAAGAAGTCGTGAGGCAGGAGTAAAAGAGAGATTAGTTTTATCTAACTATAGAGTTGTTACAGTATTCCATCCGTTCAGTATTTATAAGTATTCTTTTCAGTATTACAGATGTGCCGCATTGCCGGTATATATGATCCCAGAGTAAATAACCTGCAGCAGCAGATTGTTCACATGCGTGATTCCATGAAACATGGAGGCCCGGATGATGAAGGAATTCTTGTGCATCAAACATTGCCGCTTGCATTTGGTCACCGGCGTTTATCGCTGATTGATTTGAGTGCAGCAGGTCATCAACCCATGATGGATGAGCATTTGACCATTGTATTCAACGGAGAAATTTATAATTATAAAGAACTCCGCAATACATTGAAACATTACGGTCATAAGTTTAAAACTGAAAGTGATACAGAAGTAATTTTAAAAGCTTACCTGCATTGGGGAACAGATGCGTTTGAATATTTCAATGGCATGTTTGCATTAGCCATCTTAGATGAACAGAAGCAGGAACTGGTACTGGCAAGAGATCATGCAGGTATTAAACCCCTTTATTATTATATTGATGATTCCTGTTTATACTTTGCTTCTGAAATGAGGGCCTTTCAGCAGGTGGAGAAAAGATTTGAAGAAAATCATAACTGGCAAACTGCTTTCTTAACCTTCGGACATTTACCTGAACCGATCACTACTTTAAAATCAGTTGTGCCTCTTGAAAAAGGAACAGCCATGATTATTCAGCTGCCTTCTCTGGAAACAAAGAAGCAGGTGTTTTTTGACTGGAAGTTCAGCGGTAAACTGAAGAATGAAGAGGAAGCATTGCAGTTGCTGCGTGAAACCATGGAGCAATCCGTTGAACGGCATCTGGTATCGGATGCACCCATCGGTTTGTTTTTAAGCGGCGGAATTGATTCCAGTCTGCTGACGCTGATTGCAAGCCGCACTCAAAAAGAAAATCTGCATACACTGTCGATTGTATTTAATGAAAAGGCATTTTCAGAAGACCGGTTTCAGCAGCTGATCATTGATAAAACAAAAGCAAAACACAAATCTTTTCTTGTAACAAAAGATATTTTCAATGAAAAGCTGAGCGATGCCATGCAGGCAATGGATCAACCAACACTGGATGGAATCAATACCTATTTTATTTCGATGTATGCAAAGGAATACGGATTGAAAGCTGTGCTATCGGGACTTGGTGCCGATGAATTATTCGGTGGCTATCCTTCTTTTCAGCAACAGGGAAGAATGGATCTGGTCAAAAAAATACCGGATGGAATGCTTAGAGGATTGCAGCATTTTCCTGATCACCGGATCCGCAAACTCAGTTATGCAGGTACACATAATTCAGCATCAGAATATTTGAGTTACCGTGGAATTTTTACACCTGTTTCGGTTGCCTCCTTACTTGGAAGTACACAAAAAGAAGTGGAGCTTGAGCTGGCCAATTTAAGTGAGCATTACCCGATTAATGGATTAACCAATGGCAACCGTGTAAGCTGGCTTGAAACGAATTTTTATATGCAGAACCAGTTGCTGAAAGATTCTGATTTTATGAGTATGTGGCATGGACTGGAAATCAGGGTTCCGTTCCTGGATAAAGAAATGATGATTATGGCGGGAGTAATTGATGCTGCACTGAAATTTAAAAAATCGCCACCAAAGTATATGCTGGTAAAAGCATTCGAACAGGAATTGCCTGTTGAAATATGGAAGCGGAAAAAGCAGGGCTTTACATTTCCGTTTGAAGGATGGCTGAAGGAAAACGAATTCATTATGCCATCAACAGAAGACGAGAAAACATTCTACAAAGCATTTCAGAAAAAACGTTTGTCGTGGGGCCGTTACTGGTGCGCCCTGCTTATGAGCAGGTTTTCGCAAAACGCATTTCATGCAGCAGCGTAAAATCAGGTTCATTGTATTGACTGCTTTTTCAAGTATGGGCGGAATTGAAAAGTTTAACCGGGCTTTTATGAAAGCCATGATTGACTTAGAAGAACCACTGAATTTCCAGGCATCCTTTGCAGGCATGTATGATGATCATTCGGATGCCGCTTATGTGCCGCCTGAAAGTTTCCAGGCTTTCTCCGGTAATCGTATCCGGTTTGTAATGCAAAATCTGTTACAGTCGCTGTGGGTTGATGAATTGATCATTGGCCATATGAATCTTGCAGTAGTTGGAGTGTTGTATAAACTGATACGGCCGTCAAAAAAATTAACGGTTATCTGTCATGGTATTGAAGTATTTGAACCGGTAAGCGGTATGAAAAAAAAATTATTGCAAAAAGCAGATCATATACTGGCCGTAAGTACGTTCACCAAAAATAAATTAGTTGAACTGCAGCAACTGCCTGCAGAAAAGATCAGCGTATTTCCCAATACACTGGATCCGCATTTTCAACTGCCGGCAGAGTTTTCAAAACCAACCTACTTACAAAAAAGATACGGACTCGGTGAAAAGGATAAAGTAATTTTTACCTTAACCCGTTTGAACAGTGAAGAAGGATATAAAGGTTATGACAAAGTGATCAGCATCTTACCGCAATTAGTAAAGAGTGGATTATCGTTTAAATATATTCTTACCGGTAAAGCAGATGATGCAGAAAAAAAACGGATGCAGACATTCATTACTGCCAACGGGTTAGAGGAATACGTGCTGATGCCCGGATTTATTGCAGATGAGGAAGTACCAGCACACTATTTATTAGCCGATGTTTTTGTAATGCCGAGTAAGGGCGAAGGATTTGGTATTGTGTATTTAGAAGCCATGGCCTGCGGACTCCCTGTTATTGCAGGCAATAAAGATGGCAGTACAGAAGCATTGCAGTTTGGTGAACTGGGTACATTGATTGATCCCGATAATGAAGAACAATTGCAGGAAGCAATCATGCATGTTCTGCAACAGAAAAAAGAAGAGAAGAAGTTGCAGCAGAAAATGCTGGGATACTTTTCGTTTGATAAGTATACTGAACGTTTACAACGTCATTTCGAAGAAGTGGGGAAGCGATAGCTTCGGACCCACGACTGAGAAATCTTACTGTTAAGAATCGAACATGGAAAGAGGAGGTGCTGTTTATATTGTTACAAACAAAACGCACTCTGTTTTATATACCGGTGTTACATCTGATTTGGTTGTACGTACACAACAACACAGGGATCATTATTATAAAAAAAGTTTTTCCGACAGATACAATACTGAGAAGCTTGTGTATTACGAGCTGTTTGGAACTATTGAAGAAGCGATACTGAGAGAGAAAGAAATTAAGAAGTGGAGAAGGGAAAAAAAGATCGCATTGATTAACAAGATGAATCCGGATTGGAGAGACTTGTGGGAGGATATAAAAGATTGGTAGTTCTGTTATTCTAAGAATAAGATTTCTCACCCACAGATTCGCCACTGCGTGGCCCTGTGGATTCGAAAAGACGGTAAGCGAGGATGATCTTCATTCAAAACATTGTTACGAAGAAAAAACTCTCAACCCAACGTCATTTCGAAGGAGCAGGGTTCGCCCAAGCGAACGAATCTGCGACTGAGAAATCTCACTGTTAAAGAACGAATACTAAGAATAAGATTTCTCATAGCTGGGTCCGTCACTGCGTGACCCCAACTATTCGAAATGACGCTGGAGAGAATGATCCTGCTTTTAACAAATGAAACCAATCAACTTTTTATTGATCGGCTGCGGCACAATTGGCGAAAGGCATGCGTTGCTTGCAAAGGAAAAGGGAAACCTGCTGGCGGTTTGTGATATTGACAGCAGCAGGGCAAAAAAATTCTCAAAGCAATTTGCATGTTATGGTTATACATCCATAACAGATATGCTGAAAGCAGAAACGGCAGCTGATGCATTACTTGTTTGTACACCAAACGGTTTACATGCAGAGCACAGCATCAAAGGCATGCAGGCAGGGTTACATGTGTTGTGCGAAAAACCAATGGCCCTGTCAATTGCAGATGCAAAAAAAATGATTGCCGTATCTAAAAAGAAGAACAAACATCTGCTGATTGTAAAACAAAACAGGCTGAACCCTCCCGTAGCAGCTGTAAAACAATTACTGAATAAAAATAAACTGGGAACTGTTTATACTATACAGATCAATTGCTTCTGGAACCGTGGCATCAGTTATTATAAACAATCAAACTGGCGTGGTACAAAAAAGATGGATGGTGGAGTATTGTACACACAGTTCAGTCATTTTATTGATCTGCTGTATTGGTTTTTTGGCGACATCAAATCTGTAAAAGGATTTACGGCCAACCTTGCACATCAGCAATTGATTGAAGTGGAAGATACAGGTGTATTTTCATTTGTAACAAAAGCAGGTGTTCCGGGAACATTTACCTACAGCACCAATGCAAGCAATAAAAATTTTGAAGGTTCTGTTACTATCCTTGCTCAAAAAGCAACGGTTAAAATCGGCGGACCTTATTTAAATAAGATCGACTACCAGGAGCCGCAGCTGATTGATGAGCTGCAGTTGAATGCAGGGCAGCCCAATCAATACAAAGGTTACCAGGGTTCCATGAACAATCATGCAAAAGTGTATGATGAATTTTTGCAGGTGATTGCCGGAAAGCAAAAACAGTATACATCAGGAGAAGAAGCCATTCACAGCGTAAGAATGATTGAACAGTTTTACGCTGCTGCCATACAAAAAAAGTAAATCCTCAACTCATGATTGACAATATCAACACAGGTGAAAATTTCCAGGTAAAGGAACCCGTGAATTTATACGGCTGCAGTTTTGGTAACGATTGCTTTGTTGGTCCGTTTACAGAAATACAGAAAGGCGCAGTCATCGGCAATAACTGCCGTATACAGAGCCATTCGTTTATCTGCGAACTGGTAAGCATCGGCAACAATTGTTTTATCAGCCATGGAGTGATGTTTATTAACGATAAGTTCAGCGAAGGAAAACCGGCAGGAGATGAGAGTAAATGGAAAAAAACCATCATTGGTAATAATGTATCCATTGGCAGCAATGCAACCATATTGCCTGTTATCATCTGCGATGATGTGGTAATTGGTGCGGGTGCAGTAGTTACAAAAGATATCAGGAGCAGGGGTGTATATGCAGGTAACCCGGCAAAGCTGATACATACCTAAGTTGAGTTTGGAAATAGTACTGTTCAGGAATGGGTACAAAGAGTGAGATTTCTCATCAGCAGATTTGCCACTCCCTAGCCCTGTGGGTCTCTACGCTTTAGTGAAGAACTTCGTTTCGAAATGACGGTAACGGGAATGTTTCAGTTTTTATTCAAGCATTGATAAAAAGATTATGAATCAACAAATAATACCCGAAGAAAACTGGGATCTGGAAATAAAACCAAAGGCATCTCTTCTTGATCTGAATCTGAAAGAAGTGTGGAAGTACCGTGACCTGATGCTGCTGTTTGTACGCCGTGATTTTGTGGCTCAGTATAAACAAACTATTCTTGGTCCCCTGTGGCATATCATTCAGCCTGTGTTAACCACCATTATGTTTTTACTGGTATTCGGGAAAATCGCCAATATTCCAACCGACGGGATTGAACCGATCCTGTTCTATATGAGCGGCATTACGATCTGGAATTATTTTTCCACCTGTTTAACCGCTACGTCGAATACGTTTATAGCTAATGCAAATATTTTCGGGAAGGTGTATTTTCCCCGTTTGGTACTGCCACTTTCAATTGTAATTTCAAATATTGTAAAACTGGGCATCCAGTTCGGTATCCTGTTTTTAGGAATGCTTTGGTTTGCTGTATTCCGGAATATTCCGATTCATTTCGGTGTTAACTGGCTGCTCATTCCTGTACTGGTGATCATTATGGCGGGTATTGGTTTGGGATTGGGAATTATTATCTCCTCTCTTACCACCAAGTACCGTGACTTTGCAGTACTCATCGGGTTTGCCATTCAACTGCTGATGTACGCTACACCGGTAGCTTACCCATTATCATTTCTGAAAAATAAATCCTTTGCAGCGATTATTGAGTGGAATCCATTAAGTCCTATTGTGGAGGGATTTCGTTATGCACTGTTCAATGTGGGTACATTCAGCATTCAATCATTGCTGTACAGTTTTGTGTTTATGCTGGTTGTACTGGTGTTTGGAGCCATTTACTTCAGCAAAGTAGAAAAAACATTTATGGACACCGTCTGAAAGAAAGTAAAGAATCAAAACGGTGAAATCGGAAGTAATATGCATGAATATCGATCAAGTAATAATGAATTTTGAATATGAGCAACATAGTTATTAAGGTAGAAAATTTGTCGAAGCAGTATCGGCTTGGGCAGGTAAGTACCGGTACCATCAGCCATGATCTCAACCGCTGGTGGTATTCCGTGAGAGGGAAAGAAGATCCCTACTTAGGAATCAGTGAAGAAAATGATCGTACACAAAAAGGAAGCAGCGAATATGTATGGGCACTTCGTGATATTAATTTTGAAGTAAAGCATGGAGAAGTGCTGGGTATTGTGGGTCGTAATGGTGCCGGCAAGAGTACCCTCTTAAAAATCCTGAGCCGTACCACAGCACCTACTACAGGAAGTGTGAAACTCAAAGGCAGGGTTGCCAGTTTGCTCGAAGTAGGAACGGGCTTTCATCCGGAATTAAGCGGCAAAGAAAATGTTTTTCTCAATGGTGCTATTCTTGGTATGACCAAGCATGAGATCAAACGCAAGTTCGATGAGATTGTTGATTTTGCAGGGGTAGAACGCTATATTGATACGCCGGTAAAACGTTACAGCAGCGGCATGTATGTACGGCTTGCTTTTGCAGTAGCAGCACATCTTGAAAGCGAGATCCTGATTGTAGATGAAGTATTGGCTGTAGGTGATGCAGAGTTCCAGAAAAAATGTATCGGTAAGATGGGCGATATGAGTAAGGCTGACGGAAGAACAGTTTTGTTTGTAAGCCACAACCTTCCTGCTGTAAAAAAACTTTGTACCACTGGATTGTTTTTAAGTAATGGTTTATTACAATTTGAAGGAAGTGTAAATGATGTTGCCACACTTTATTTTAATGAGATCGAAAAGCAATCAACGATGTTGGTGGATGCGAACCAGCGTGAAGGAAACGGTAAGGTACGCTTACAAACTTTTCAAATAATTGGTAATCCTGCAGTAGAAGTGGGGCACCCCGTTACGTTCCGTTTTGGATTAAACAAACCCTTTTATAAATCAAGGCTGTTGGTTTCTTTTTCTCTAAGGAGTCCTGATCACCAGTTATTGAGTTATGTGGTTTCAGATGAAACTTTTATAAAGGAAGTCAGTCCAGAAGCTGAACTGACTGATGAGATTGAATTATCATTCAGCAACTTTAATGTTCGACCAGGCCGTTATTCTATCCGCATTATTCTTCATGATTCTGACACCAGTTATGAAAATACCTGTGATATTGTTGAGTCGGCTATGGAGCTTGATGTATTGAGCAATGATTTTTTCGGATCGGGTAAAGCAATGCGTAGTCACGATCAAACACTGGTTATGCAGGGCCATTATATATTTAAATAATCCAATTTCATGTTACAACGTTTTTTTCAACGACTTTCTCTTAAAACCTATCGTGAGGATCTAAAACTGAACCAGGTGAAATTGATTGGAGAAGTCAAACTCATCCATCAGCAACTGTTCCTGAACAATCCTGTAATGATTGTGCAGAATGTAAAAATGTACCTGCCCTTGTTTTATGTAGATCATATACAAAAGATCATTTACAATGAAAGGGATTTTTATGAAAAGGAAACATTAAACTATCTGAAAACAAATTACGGCACATTTGAACGGGTACTTGATATCGGGTCAAATATCGGTAACCATATGCTGTATTACTGCAGCCGGTTACAGGCTAAGCAGGTGGTATGTTTTGAGCCGAATGCGTTTAACCACAGTGTGCTTTGTAAGAATGTAGAACTCAACAACCTGCAGGATATTGTAACAGTGCATAACGTTGCACTGGGAGAAACCGGCGGAAAAGGGATTCAGAAAGATTTTACAACGATGAATACCGGGATGAACCGGGTTGAACCGGTTGCGGCTTCAGAAACCGGCAAAGGAACGGTAGACATTGTACGGCTGGATGATTTGCAGTACAGGGATATTCATTTTATTAAAATTGATGTGGAAGGATTTGAAGTTTCTGTTTTGAAGGGAGCTGCCGAAACCTTTCGCAGTTCCAAAGCAGTTGTGTTGATTGAAGTGTTCAAAGAAAGCCAGGCAGAAGTTGATGAGATCATGAACTCTTATGGTTACCGAAAAACAAAAACCATTGAGGAGTTTAATATGATTTACGAAGCTAAATAGGTTCCCGGTAAAATTATGCCCAAAAAATCGCAGCCCGCTATTCTTCATTTAGTAACATGGTATCCTACAAAAGAAAATCATGTAGAAGGTATTTTTATTCAGCGGCATATTGAATTACTTGCATCCAATAAAGACTACCGCCATGTTGTGGTAAGAAAGAATGTACAATCTGTTTCTGTTCTTCAGCATTTGAAAGCTATAGCCGGGATCTCAAAACAGGAAATAATCGGGGACATGCCTGTTCTCCTCTTGCCCGATAAAAGCGGGCTGTATAAAAAATATTTCTGGCGTCATCAAAATGCAATTGAGCAATTCATTTTAAACCGTCTGGTCAAAAAAATTCAACCTGCTTTACTTCATTTACATGTGGTGTATGGATTTGGGAAAGAAGCCGTTCAACTCAAAAAGCTATTTGGCATTCCGTTTATTGTTACGGAACATATTTCTCCTTTTCCCTTTGAGTGGCTTACTGATAAGCAGGCAACTGTTATTGAACCTACACGAGAAGCAGCAGCTGTTGCGGCAGTTGGGAAGGTACAGGCCAGCCAGATAGAAGACTATACAGGAGTTAAGCCCTTTGTTATCCATAACGTCGTTCGTTCTGATTATTTTTTTTACCATGAACGCAGTAAAAAGGAACCTTCAAAAGGGCCTGATATTGTGTTAACCGGAATTTATGACCCTCGGAAAGGAGTTGATTACCTTTTACAGTCGTTTCCTGCATTGCTGAAAAAACATCCAGGAAGCAGACTTCACCTGGCAGGCACCGCCAGCCTGGAACGGATGGCGGTCATTGAAAAAGAAGTTGAAGCGGGGGGTATTCAGCATGCTGTGAAGTTTCATGGACAGTTAACACCGGCTGATTTGTGCAAACTGTATCACCAATGCGATTTTTATGTATGCAGCAGTGAAATGGAGTCCTTTGGCGTAAGTATACTGGAAGCTTTATTTACAGGCCTTCCCGTTCTTTCTACTAAATGTGGCGGTGTGCTTGAATTTATGCTCCCTGAAAACGGGATCCTGATTGAAAACGATCGAACCGTAGAAACCCTTCTCAACGGGTTGCTCGACATGACAGAAAGGTTAAATTCATTTAACCGGCAAGCGATTTCTGCCGATGCAGTGGATCGCTTTTCAACCAATCGCATCAGGGAAAATTATCTTTCACTTTATCAACAGGTGCTGGCAAAGCCCTGATAGTTTCAGCAGAACAATTTATGTGTGGCATTTTTGGAACAGTGAATTACCGCATGAGCCGGGAAAGTTTTCAGCATCAACTGCATAAAATCAGGCACCGTGGCCCGGATGGTTTTGGCATTTGGGAAAATAAAGAAACGAATGTAAAACTGGGACACCGCAGGCTGGCCATTATTGATACCGACACCCGTTCCAATCAACCTATGCTCTTTGATAACCGTTATGTCATTGTATTTAACGGTGAAATTTATAATTATATCGAGCTTAAAAAAGAACTGCAGCAAAAGGGTGTGCAGTTTATTACTGAATCAGATACTGAAGTATTATTCAGGTTACTGAACCTCGAAGGTCCATCGGCTTTAACAAAGCTCAATGGAATGTGGTCGCTGGTGTTGTATGATGAACAGGAGCAAAGCTTTTTCATCAGCCGTGACAGGATTGGAAAAAAGCCACTGTATTATATTCATGAAGGCGAACAGTTTGCATTTGCATCTGAAATGAAAAGCCTGTACAGTTGCCTCCCTGATTTTTCTTACAACCGGGAGTTGATAGATTTTTCAATTGCTAACCCTTTTGATAATGAAGTATTGCCCGATACCATTATCAATGGCATTCATAAATTTCCTGCAGGTTCTTATGCAGTGTATAAAAACGGGGAACTCAACATCAGCCGTTATTATTTTCCGGAGCAGTTGCTTCAGCAAAAACCTGCACACAAAAATTTTAATGAAGCAGTAGAACAGTTCAGGGAATTATTTCAATCGTCCTGCACACTCCGTATGCGCAGTGATGTGCCGGTTGGTTCTGCATTGAGTGGTGGTATTGATTCAGGTTATGTGGTTTCAACGCTGGGGAAATTAGGTTTTGGGAAAAAAGGCGGATATACTGCCCTTGTTGCCAGTTTCCCGGGTTCTGAACTCGACGAAACAAAAGAAGCTTTGCAGGTTGCAGAACATGCAGGGGTAGATGCCGTAAAAGTAATTGTGAAACAGGAGATCAGTCCCGATCATATTCTGCAGGCAGTGTATGATTTTGAAGAAATTTATCTTACGGCACCGGTTACCTTCTTTCAATCGTATAAAGGTTTCCGGGAAAAAGGAATTGTTGTTACACTCGATGGACATGGCGGTGATGAATTGTTTGGTGGCTATCCGTTTGATATGGATGTAAAACTGAAAGATGATTTTCCCAACCTGCTGAAAATGCGCAACACACTTACCACCATTAACCGGATGTACGGAAATGAAAGCGATCTCGAATTGAAGGATGTCTGGCCACATTTTAAAGGTGAGTTATTACAAAAAATAAAAAAGAAAGAACTGCTTGCCATCTTTGAAAAAGAAAAGTATTATCAGAATAAATTATTTCATTCTACTTTTAAAGGGATGCTGCCAACACTGTTGCGGAATTATGACCGTTATTCGATGCACGCAGGGGTAGAAGTTAGAATGCCTTTCCTGGATTACCGCATTATTGAATTTGCGTTTACATTGCCTAACGATTATAAAGTTCGGAATGGATTTTCAAAAGCAATTGTTCGTAAAGCAGCGAAAGGCATTGTGCCGGAAAGTATTTTAAGTAACAAACTGAAATCAGGATGGAATAGTCCAATGGGGGAATGGTTTTCAGGAGAATGGAAACAATGGTTGCTCGATGAAGTGCATAGTACTGATTTTCGAAATTGTGAATTGATAGATCAAAAAAAAATTCATCAGCAGGTGGAGGAGTTTTACAAAACTGCCCGGTATGATCTGGGGGCAGGTCAAAATTTATGGCTGCAGTTGCAACCTTACCTTATTGAGAAAGCTAACCGGTTGTTTTTATAATTAATCACTTTTTTAAACAAAATGGCCTTTCTGATAAACCTTTTGCATGTTATTACTAAACAATTATGCTTTTATTATGATGAAATTAAATTTTTATAAGAAATATCAATTTGATCTATGGATTATTTTTATTGCCATTACTGGTGGGATTATCAGATATATTAATATTAATTATTCTTCTTTATGGGGTGATGAATTATTCAGTATGTATAATGCTCATCCTTCTAATAGCTGGTATGAAATGCTGTATCTTCAAAAAGCATTACAACCTCCTCTTTATGTAGCCATCTTATGGGTTTGGGTAAAAGTGTTTGCCTTTACCGAGTATTATGCACGGTTATTGTCAGTTATTGCTGGTATATCCGGAATTATCGTTAGCGGGTATCTTGGAAAAGAAATCAAAAATAAAAACCTGGGTATTGCTATGGCAATATTGGTAGCATTTAACCCGACACAAATTATATACTCACTGGAAGCAAGATTTTATGTCTTTGTTTATTTGTTTGCAGCTCTTTCTATTTTGCTTTACTGGCATTTGATTAAAGAGAAACCGAAATCTTACTTTTTATATTTCCTTAAATCCTGTGTTGATTCCGCACTTTGTTATTTTCATCATTTTGGAATTATTTTTGTTTTTGCCCAGTTTGTATTTGACTGTATTTTATATTTTAAAGAAAGGGATGGTATAGCATTCAGAAGAAAAATCAGTGGCTATGCTTTAGCGGCATTGTTTTATTTACCCTGGTTTTATTGGGGAATTATACAAGGTTTTGCTATAAAGAGTTATTGGCTTAAAAAAATTGATATACTGGATTATGTCAGTTTTAGTTTAGGATATCCCTTACTGATAAATCTTTTGGTTGCTATTTTTATTGTTTTGTTTTTCATCAAATTTTATAAGAGTGATGTTTTTTATTTAAAAATCTTGCCTCTGATATTTTTTTTAACTATTCTCATTCCAATAATCTATTCTTTATTACGTGTGCCAATACTTGTTAACAGATATTCAATGGTAATGGCACCAGTTATTTACCTTATGGCATTAATCGGTTTTTTTTACATTGCTGATTTACTTTTTTCAATCAATTACCAACTAAAGAAGGTGTTCATATTAATCTGTATGTTACTTGTCATTCTTCCCGGGTTAAATCTTACCCTTGCCAATAAATCAAAACTTGTAAAGCAACCCTGGAGAGAAATAGGTCAATGGCTCAAACAACAGGAAGATTACCGCAGTGCTCATATTTATTCGCAAACTGTTTGGATAAAGAACTTCCGGTATATAGATTTTTATCTTGATAGTAATAATAAAGCAAAGGATCTGTCAAAAATTGAAATCGGAAACGATAAGAAAATGTATCTGGTTGGCACTTCAGGATATTGGGCAGTTCCTGATACTATTTTGAACAAAATATATACTTATTACAATGTTCAAAAAATTCCATTTAATCAACAATATGACAGTACGGTGATAGGTAACGTTTATATCTGTACAATAAAGAACCCTTGAGAAAAAATTCAGCCTGCTTTAAATGCATTAACAGGGTTTTATTGCGGTATTTATTCCATGATTATATTTTGAATTTTCGGTAATAATAAATAAAAAGGGATGGAATTGACGAATGATCTGATTTTGGTTTCTATAATTATTCCAACGTTTAATGCAGCTGAATATTTAGAAAATTTACTTCCGGCAATAGCACTTCAAACATTTCAGCAATATGAAATACTGATCCTGGATAATTTTTCAACCGACGGGACAGCAGAGGTTATTCAAAGTAACCAGGCCAGTAATACAAGAATCAGATATGTATCAGAACAAGATAAGGGTATTTACTATGCAATGAATAAAGGAATAGAAATGTCAAAAGGAGAATGGCTTTATTTCATGGGATCTGATGATTGTTTTTTTGATATAAATGTATTACAAACTATTTCTGCAAACCTTACAGCCAATTACGACCTTGTTTATGGTGATGTACTGTGGGTACCTGATAATATTTTGGAATCTGGTTCATGTAAACCCATTGATTTAATCAACAGGAACATAAATCATCAGCGAATTTTTTACCGCAAGGAATTATTTCTGCAATTTGGGGGCTATGATTTGCAATACAAAGTGGCTTCTGATCATGAATTAAATATCCGTTTTTTTTGTAACAATAATATCCGGAAAAAATATCTGCCTGTCACAATTGCAAAGTATCATTCGGGGGGGTTTAGTGCCAATAAAATGGATGAAGTGTTCTGGAGTAACTGGAAACAGATCTTTCATCATAATTTTTTACAGCATGAATCTAAAAGAGAATCATACAATAAATTGGGCTGGTATTGCAGGTACCTTATTGATAAACATCAGTATCGGAAAGCGTTCCTTCTTTTCTGGGATGTATTCTCTCATACAGGCAGCCCGGGTTTTGTAAAATTAACATTCAAACAACTGATTCGATCGTTTCGTAAACATGCAAGCTGATATTGCCATTGTTATAGCAGCCTTTAACAGGCCGGCATCGCTGCAACGAGTATTAAATTCAATTGCTGTTGCCAATTTTAATGACTATCAGCGTATTCAACTTATCATCAGTATTGACTATTCAGGCAGTGATGAATGTAAAAAAATAGCCGGGTCGTTTTATTGGCAGCATGGCGAAAAGAAGATCCTGGCACAAGAACAAAACCTGGGATTAAAAAAACACATTCTGCTTTGCGGCGATCTTGTATCGCAATTTGATGCTGTCATAGTATTGGAAGATGATTTGTTTGTATCAGCTCACTTTTATGATTATGCACAACAGGCTTATACATTTTATAAGGATGAAGAACGGATAGCAGGGATTGCCCTGTATCATAATACATTTAATGAAATTGCTTATTGCCCGTTTGAACCCGTGCATGATGGGTCTGATAATTATTTTATGCAGGTGCCTTGTTCATGGGGCCAGTTATGGACCAAAAAACAATGGTCAGGATTTGTTAGCTATGCTAGCGGAATAAAAGATGAACAGGAGTTTGACGCACTACCCGCCAATGTGCAACAATGGCCAACCATTTCTTCATGGAAAAAAATATTTTACAGTTATCTTTTTGAAACAGGTAAATACTTTCTTTACCCAAGAGTTGGGTTAAGCACCAATTTTGGCGATGCAGGTCAGCATCTAGATCATCAGCAAACCGTATTTCAAACAGCTTTATTGTTATCTAAAAAAAGATTTCATTTCAAAACACTTGATGATTCGCTGAGTATCTATGATGGTTTTTTTGAACCCGATGGAAGTTTGTATAATAAATTAGTTGACGCTACTATTTCCGTATCATTTGACCTGAATGGCACAAAGCCGCTTTCATCCATCAAAACCAGTCATCTCATTTCATCTAAGCAGTGCATCAAACCGATAAAGAAGTTTGCTGTTTCCTGCTATCCTTATGAGAATAATGTTTTTCTGAACATAGAAGAAATTACAAAAAGTGAATCTTATTTTTCTTTGGCTGCAACAACAACCTTTTCTGAACAGCAACAATTCTGCCGGTTGCCACTTGATTTGAAACGAATTTTTTTAAGGGATGGTTTTTTGCGGGATGCTGTACGAAATGAACTGGAACAAACAAAGGAATTCCATTTAGGGAATGCACTATTGACCCCCCTTCGATTAATGATGAACCTTTTAAAGAAATTTAAATAACCCCATGAGCAAAATTGATCAATTAGCCATTCTGCAAAAACAATACATGGATGAAACCATGTTGGCCAAAGAAAAAGAAGCCATTCATGAAAGCTGGTTTAATGACGGTACAACTGATTTCTGGCGGCATAAGCGGATGTATGAAACCATCCGTACGTTAGCTGATTATTATGCAGGTTCTCCCTGGCTTACTGTTGGAGATGGACGGTTTGGATTAGATGCGATCAGGTTGAAAAAAATATTTCCACTTAAACATATTTTTCCAACTGATATCGGCGAAAACATGCTCCGCATCAGTAAAGAAAAAGGATTAATAGATGCGTATGGTATTGAGAATGCAGAACAATTGAGCTTTGCTGATAACTCTTATGACATTGTTTTTTGTAAGGAAGCGTTTCATCACTTTCCAAGACCTTACCTCGCTTTATATGAAATGCTTCGGGTGAGCAAAAAGGCTGTGGTGATGATTGAGCCTGCTGAACGATTGATCAGTAACGGGGTTAAAAGCAAGCCCTATATTCTCTCTGCAATAAGACTTTTATTTTCTAAGATAACGGGCGCCGGTTATCAACCTTATGTACCAGCAGTGAATGAAGTGAGCCATTCATTTGAAGAGTCAGGTAATTATTTATATGCAGTGTCGGTACGGGAACTTGAAAAATTACTGCATGGTATGGACCTGGGTGGTTTGGCATGGAAAGGCTTCAATGATGTATATGAACAAGGTTGTGAATTTGAAGAAGCAATAAATGGGAATCCTCACTTTGATTCCATCAGCAATGCCATTGCTAAAGGCGATGAGCTTTGCAAAACATATCCGCAATTTCATCAACCCAATATGGTGAGTGTAATTCTGTTTAAGGAAAAACCCGATGCAACACTTGTACAGCAACTGATGCAGGCCGGTTTTCAATTGCCGGTGTTGCATAAGAACCCTTATCTGTAATTTTTCCGCAACTTTCTCATTCATCTATAAAATTCTTATTGACTGGGTTATTTATATTTCCTTTTATTTGGTTTATTAAAATGTAATTAAATTTAAAAGGTTACCGGTTAACATATCAAAATTAAAAAATCATGAAACCCTTTCTTTCCATAATAAGCCCTGTTTACAGGGCAGAAAAGATTATTGAAGATTTAATTTTTGAAATAAAAGAAGGAATAAAAGACATTACAGAAGATTTCGAAATAATTTTAGTGGAAGATGGGAGCCCTGATAAATCCTGGTTGATTATTGAGGAGCAGTGCCACATAGACAGCCGGATAAAGGGAATTAAACTAAGCCGTAATTTTGGTCAGCATTATGCTATAACTGCCGGCTTGGATTATGTGCAAGGTGAATGGGTTGTAGTAATTGATTGTGATTTACAGGATAATCCATCCGAAATAGTTAATTTATACAGAAAAACCAGAGAAGGATATAAAATTGTTTTGGCAAGAAGAGCAATACGTAATGATTCATATTATAAAAGGATGTCGTCAAAATTATTTTATATAACTCTTTCGTTTTTGACAGGAGTACGGCAGGATCCCAGTATAGCAAATTTTGGTATATATCATAAAGATGTTATCAAAGCAATTCAACAAATGCGTGAACCCTTCAGAAATTTTGCTGCAATAGTTAAATGGGTTGGTTTTCCTGCTGCCACAATAGATGTAATGCACTCCAGAAGGGCAGAAGGTAAATCAACTTATAGTTTTAAAAAAATGATAAAACTGGCAATAGATACTATATTGGCTTATTCAAACAAACCACTTTATTATATTATCGGATTTGGTTTTTTTGTATCTTGTTTAGCTTTTATTTCAAGCCTGGTAGTTATCATCAGGTATTTCAATGGTTCAATTAAAGTAATGGGATATACCAGTTTGATTTTATCCAACTGGATAATTGGTGGTTTACTAATGATGTTTTTAGGTATTGTAGGATTATATACTGGGAAAATTTTTGAAGGAATAAAAAACAGGCCAATATATATTGTAAACGAAACAAAAAATTTATAATAACCATATGAGTAATTTTATTAAGGATTTTTGGGAAAAACAGGCTCTAACTTTTAAGGATTCACATGCTGCATCAT
>JBEBHT010000378.1:0-4077 GCA_040081135.1 Lacibacter sp.
CACACAATCCGGCTGTTGGTGTAAATGTATAAACACCAGAGTTTTGATTATCTACAACCGATGGACTCCATGTTCCAGTTATATTGTTGGTTGATGTTGGTGGAAGAGTCGGAACTGTTCCACCTGCACAGATTGTCAACGCTGTTCCAAAACTGAATGTTGGTGTGATATTAGGATTTACTGTAACAGTAAATGTTGCAGTAGTTGCACACAACCCAGCTGTCGGTGTAAATGTATAAGCACCTGAATTCTGATTATCTACTGTTGTTGGACTCCAGGTTCCGGTTATACCATTGGTTGATGTGGTTGGTAATGCTGGTACCGTTCCGCCTGCACAGATTGTCAACGCTGTTCCAAAACTAAACGTTGGTACTATGTTCGGTGCAACAGTAACTGTAAAGGTTGCAGGAGTAGCACACTGTCCTGCTGTTGGTGTGAATGTGTATACACCTGAATTCTGATTATCTACAACAGATGGACTCCATGTTCCGGTAATTCCATTCGTTGAAGAATTCGGTAACGTTGGTACGGTTCCGCCTGCGCAAATACTTAATGCTGTACCAAAGCTGAAAGTTGGAGTGATATTGGGATTAACCGTAACTGTAAATGTGGTTGTGGTTGCACAAAGTCCTGCAGTTGGTGTAAATGTGTATACTCCTGAATTTTGATTATCTACAGTTGCCGGGCTCCAAGTTCCGGTAATTCCATTTGTTGATGTTGTTGGCAACGACGGAACTGTTCCGCCTGCACAAATCGTTAATGTTGTACCAAAGCTGAAGGTTGGTGTTATGTTCGGTGCAACAGTAACCGTAAAGGTTGCAGTTGTAGCACACTGTCCTGCTGTTGGTGTAAATGTATAAACACCTGAATTTTGATTATCTACAGCTGATGGGCTCCATGTTCCGTTAATTCCATTCGTTGAAGAATTGGGTAATGTTGGAACGGTTCCGCCTGCACAAATATTTAATGCTGTACCAAAGCTGAATGTTGGTAAAATGTTCGGTGCAACAGTAACAGTGAAAGTTGTTGTAGTTGCACAAAGCCCTGCTGTTGGTGTAAATGTGTACACACCTGAATTCTGATTGTCAACTGTTGATGGACTCCATGTTCCGGTTATACCGTTGGTTGATGTTACCGGTAATGCGGGAACGGTTCCGCCTGCACAAATATTCAATGCAGTACCAAAGCTGAACGTTGGAGTTATGTTTGGATTAACCGTTACATCAAATGTTGCTGTTGTTGCACACTGTCCCGCTGTTGGTGTAAATGTGTATGTTCCTGAATTTTGATTATCTACAACAGATGGACTCCATGTTCCTGTAATCGAATTGGTTGATGTTGTTGGTAAAGCTGGAACTGTTCCGCCTGCACAAATCGTTAATGATGTTCCGAAACTGAACGCCGGAGTGATGTTTGGAGTAACAGTAACAGTAAAGGTTGTTGGATTGGCACACAAACCTGCAGTTGGCGTAAATGTATATACACCTGAGTTCTGATTGTCAACTACTGCCGGACTCCATGTTCCGGTAACTGCATTGGTTGATGTATTTGGTAAAATGGGAACTGCTCCGCCTGCACAAATTGTTCTTGTTGTACCAAAGCTGAAAGTTGGAGTTGTTCTTGGAGTAACTGTAACAGTAATCGTTACTGGTAATCCGCACTGTCCTGTGTTTGGTGTAAACGTATAATTTCCTGTTGCAAGATTATTAATAACAGCAGGACTCCATGTTCCGGTAACTCCGTTATTGGATGTTGACGGTAATGTGGGTGCTGTTGTTCCTGCACAGAAAGGCGGAATACTGCTGAACGTAGGAATAAAAATTGGGTTTGATAAAACAACACCTGTAAAAAGATTGGTTGTACATCCGTTGATCACTAAAGCGAAATTGGAATAAATACCTGCATTCAAGCCACTCACAATTACCTGGCCTGAAGCATTGGCAATAATATTCACCGGACCAACAGGTGCACCATCGTCGGTATAAGAAACAGCATAAGTTGCTCCCGCTACCAATCCACTGATGGTAACAGATCCTTCTGTACCATTGCAGGATGTTGGATTATTACTTGTAATAGTTGGTGCCTGTATAGAAAAGTTTGCTTTATAATTTGCACCGCTATTATTTAAAACAACAAGATCATTACATAAAGAGGTAGATGTAAACGAACCAACAACATCATAATATACTTCCAGTATATAATTACCTGCCGGATAACTTGTAAGATTAACAGGTGCGTAAGGAACTGTTGTTCCGTCAGCAATAACACGTTGCCATTTCTGATCACCTGCAATACAGCTACCACCCGTAGGGAACTGGCTGTTGGGTACATCGCAATTATCTGCTAATGGAAGATCTATACTGTTGAAAGCACCGGGTACTCCGCTCTGCAGGTAAACACGGTAATACATACGAACACTGCATACATTAGCAACGCCCGGATTTTTAAATGTTCTTACTTCAGCACCACGCAGAATAAGTGTTCCTGAATTTTGAGTATGTGCTCCAAGGTTTGCATTATTAAACGCATTGCCTGCGGGACCGATTAAATCAGGACTCGTTCCAGAAGTATTAAAGAAATTACTTTGATTACAATCGCTTAACCAAACTGCTGAAGCAGTTGTTCCATAAGTTTGGGCATTCGTATAATTACAGAAAAAAAACAGGAGGAAAACTCCTATCAGAGATAGTGGATATTGGGACTTCATTGTAAGGCTGTTAGTTCAGGTTAATGTACTAATAACGCATAAACATAAGTCATCTCTTACAATTTACGAAGCGATACAGTATTTTTCCTGAAAGATTGAGTTTTTCTACTTAGCATTGAATACAATAACATGTAGTGCCTCTTATTCGTATTTTACGACTTCCTAATAAGGAATATTTCTTACATGTGATAAGTAAGAAAACAACCTTCTTTTTTATTTGAAGTGATAACTCTGAAATTTTTCCAGATGCTAAATCAATTATAATATGGATTGATCATAAAAAAAACAACAACTCCCGTAATAGCAACATATAACCATAGTGGCCATGTAATACGTGCCAATTTTTTATGTCTGTGATAATCGGCTGTTAAACCACGATAGGCTGTAAATAAAATAAATGGTAAAATAATTCCTGCAAGTACAATATGTGTAATGAGGATAAAGTAATATATAAGCTTCGGAAGTCCCGTTCCCCCATAGGTTGTTTCGCCCGTAAATAAATGATGGCAGATGTAAGAAATCAAAAACAAAACAGAAAAACCAATTGCCCACAGCATTAATTTTTTGTGTGTGCGGTAACGCTTGTCTTTTACTGCGGCCAAAGAACCAATTAATAATAATGCAACAAAAGAATTGATCAATGCATTCAGTCTTGCAAAAATGTGCTTATCAAAACCCAGGTTCACATCAATGGTTACTTTACTCAATAACACTACAGCTGCAAATACAATTACACTCACAGTAAAGATGAGGAAGTAAGCCAGCTTATCATTTTTTTTAATGGATGCTGGTAATGGTGTTCCTTTTCTGTGATGTCTGTGACTTTTTACTTCCATGGCTACGATTATTTTCTGAACAGGTTACGTTTTTTCTTTTTGTCTTTTTCTAAAAACAGCAGGCCAATATCACGGGCCATTTTTGTGAGAGCAACAGAGTCCGTTCCATCGTACCAGCCACGAATCACACGGTCCTTATCAAGTAAATAAAATTTGCTTGTATGGATGAATGAAGTGTCAACGATACCTCCATCAACTGTAGCCGCCTTAAATTCATTGAAGGCAAGATCGTAAATGGTTTTTTTATCGCCTGTTAAAAACCACCAGTTGTTATGACGTACTTTGTATTTGTCTGCATAATTTTTTAATACCTGTACACTGTCACGGACAGGATCCACTGAAAAAGAAATAAACTGAACCAATGAATCTGTTTTCAAAAATGCATCCTGCATTTTTTTCATATTCTTTGTAAGAATTGGGCAGGGATTGGGGCAGCGGGTGAAAAAATAATTTACTACCAGAATTTTTCCTTTTACATCATCTGCTGAAACTGTTTTACCCAATTGATTGGTAAATGTAAAGTTGGATATTTTA